>CAYQWO010000204.1:0-6670 GCA_964421095.1 uncultured Syntrophaceae bacterium | reverse complement strand
TTGCGGTCCACGATGAAGAAATAGTCGTCTTCATCCTGCACGGCAATATCCCCGGTATAGAGCCATCCATCTTTTAGTTGTCCGGCTGTTTCCTGGGGGTTGTTCCAGTAGCCCTGCATGATGACGGGTCCTTTCATGATGATTTCACCCGGTTCTCCTTTGGGGACATCATGAATCCCCTCCTGCAAGTCCACCAGCCGCACATCATTGTCGATAAATGGAATTCCGATGCTGCCCACTTTTTTCAACCCCAGGATCGGGTTGGCAATCCCCAGCGAAGTAGACTCGGTTAGCCCGTATCCTTCACTGAAAAAGATTCCCATGTCCTTCACCTGCTCGATCAGCTCCACCGGCATGGGTGCGGCTCCGGAATTCAACAAGCCCAGTTTTCGGGCCAGGTCCAGTTCCGGAGCCTTGGGATGATTGATGACGGCGTTGATCATCGTGGGTACAGAGGGAAAAAAGGTGATCTCTTTGAAATTGGCCAGGATCCCCATAAATTCATCGAGCTGGAAGCGGGGGACCATAATTTGAGTGGCGCAGCTGAACATGGCCCAGTTCATCACTACGATGTTTCCGTAAATATGGAAGTAAGGGATGACTGCCATAACGATGCGCCTTTCCGGGGGAGTGTATTGGATGGTGGCACTGCCCCAAAGAGCGCACTGGAGGGTCGCCGCGATTATATTCGTATGGGTGATAATCGCCCCTTTGGGAATTCCGGTTGTCCCGCCGGTGAACTGGATTAGGGCTGGATCTTCCAGTTTGATCTGGATGCGCGGAAGCCTGGTAACGGAGCAGCCCTCTATGAGGGAAGAGAAATGATGCCAGCGCTCATCCAGGTCGAGGCTTCTTGCGGTGGACACCCCCAGACCCTTTATGTAATCCGTAACCTTGGTCACCACCACCCGAGGGATCTGGGCCTCTTTGCAAAGGGTTCGCACAGTCGGCAGGACCATGTCGAAGGTGATCAGGGTGCTCATTCCAGTGTTCTGCACGATGAGTTTGAGCTCCTCAGCCGTGTACATGGGATTAAGGTTGACGACGATGGCTCCGAGCGAGAGAACGGCATAATAGGAGATCATATACTGAGGACAATTCGGCAGATGGATACCCACCCGGTCCCCCTTCTGAACTCCCAAGGCCCCCAGAGCATTCGCCAGGCGCAAGACCTGTTCGCGCACCTGCCAAAAAGTCATGTCGGTTCCATAAAAATTTAGAGCTGCCTTATCGGGATAAGAATTCGTTGGAATCCCCAGAAGCTCATGGACCGGCAGGCGAGGATAACGAATCGTTATGGGTACATTGTAATCATAATGCCGATGCCAGGGTTTCTCTCCCATGCTTCTTGTACCTCCCGAATTATTCTTAGGATTCAGCGATTGGCCATCGGGAAAAGGAAAATAGCCAAATGCTGAAAAGTCATCGCCGATTTCTCCATGCCATTTGCTATTTTGGGGAATCCGTGTAGAAATTTTCTAAAGAGTATTACTAAATGCTATGCCTAAAAGTCAAGAAAAATATTGAAGATATCAATTTGCCCTTGACATCTTTATCTTCATTGGCTATTAGTGTTTCGCAGTCTCTATGTAATGAGGGAAGGGCTGCTATGAGATCCCTCATGGCCAGAAATGAACCTGAACAATAAAATTTGTTGTATGAATTCGAGTTTTGAGCCTAAAATGGAGCCTCCACCTGGGGGGAGACGACGGTGGCTTTTGACTCGGGCCAGATTCAAAGGAAGATGAAGAAAGGAGGAAGGAAAGATGAGGACGAAACAGCAATACATCGAAGGATTGCGGAAGATGCGGCGGAATATTTACGTGGATGGGCAAAAGATCGACCGCGATGATGAAATGCAGATGGCCACCATCAACACCATCGGGTTGACCTTCGACTACGCCGCAAACCCCAAGTACCAGGACCTGTGCACGGCAACCTCGCACCTGACCGGCGAAAAGATCAACCGCTTTTGCCATATTCACCACAGCAAGGAGGACCTGCACAAGAAGCAGGACATGACCCGGGAGCTGTGCAAGGTGGCCGGGGGATGTATCCAGCGCTGCATGGGGATTGACGGGTCCAATGCTGTCTACGCCGTTAGTTACGAGGCAGACAAGCAAAACAACGGGGCCACGGAATACCACAAGAACTTCAAGAAATGGCTGGAGCAGTTCCAGAAAGAGGACCTGGTGGGCTGCTGCGCCCAGACCGATGTGAAGGGTGACCGGATGAAACGGCCGAGCCAGCAAAAAGACCCGGATATGTACGTCCACGTAGTAGAGAGAAAAAGCGACGGAATCGTGGTCCGGGGTTCCAAGGTGCACAATTCTGAAGCATCCGTGGCCGATGAGATCGTAGTGCTGCCCACTCGAGCCCTGCTGCCGGAAGAGAAGGACTGGGCCGTGGCTTTTGCCGTTCCAGGCGACTGGGAAGGCGTCAAGCAGGTAGTGACTATCCATAACTTGCGCGAGCGGCAATACTTTAAGAGAGGCTTTGCCCCAGGGGCGACAGATTCCTACACGATTTTTGACAACGCCTTCATTCCCTGGGAGCGGGTCTTCCTTTGCGGCGAGGCCATCCATGGGGGCGTGTGTGCCCTTCTCTTTGCTCTCTTTCATCGCCACAGCTACTCTGGCTGCAAGCCCGCCCTGGGGGATCTGATGCTGGGAACCGCGGCCTTAGCCGCAGAATACAACGGAATTGCCAAGGCTCATCACGTGAGAGACAAGCTGGCCGAGATCATTCGCGTAACCGAGCTGGGGTATGCCGCCGGCTTCACCGCTTCAGAGATGGGGAAACCCGAAGTGTACATACCTGGGGTAGGGTTCAGGCCTTATGGGCCGGGAAGTTACATCCCTCATTCCATTTACGCCAACGTGGGGCGCAACCTCTCGGGCGAGGCAGTGTTCCGCGAGGCAGAGATTCTCTGTGATGTATCGGGAGGAATTCCCGCCACCTTTCCCTATGAAGGCGACTTTATGAACCCGGAGACGAAAGATCTCCTGTACAAATACATCACCCGTAATCCCAACGTCCACCCAGAAGATGCCGCCCAGCTGTGGCGGTACGTGGGCGACCTGCTCTGTTCAGCGACCGGGGGGATTCATAGCTTCGGAGCTTATCACGGCGGCGGATCGCCGATTATGGAGGCCATTGCCATCACCACCCAGTATGACATCGAGACCCGCAAAAACCTGGTCAAAAAGCTGGCGGGGATTAAAGACAGACCCGTGAATCCCGAGGCTCCAGCACAGAAAAACTAAAAGGCTCGCGTCCCATCCTTCCTCCGGGAGAATTTCCAGGCCTGGAGGGAGGAAAATAACACTATACACACCGAACGGAGGATGAACATGAGAGAAGTCGTTATTGCTGGATATGTGAGAACCGCTCAATCTCGATCCCGGCCCAATGATCCGGCGCGGGACTGGTTCCACAAGCTAAGATCCGATGACCTTCTGGCCAAACTCCTTCCCGAAGTTATCAAAAGGACCGGGATTAAGGCCGAAGAGATCGACGATTTCATCGTGGGGTCTGCTACGGGCGTCAGCGAGCAATGGAGTTACGGAGGCCGATTCCCTATCTTCCTGGCCAACCTGCCCGAGAAGATCCCGGCGAAATTGGTGGACCAGCAGTGCGGGTCTGCCATGGCCGGCATCCATATCGGATTTCTGGAGATTGCCGCCGGCTTTGCCGACATTGTGATGATCGGAGGAATGGAACATATGACTCGCGTCCCCATCGATGGATCCCTTGTGCAAAAGGGGGCCATCGCGCCGAATATGCGCCTTTTCACCGACCCAGCTTACAAACACTGGGATATGATGACCACGATGAACATGGGATTTACCGCGGAGAAGCTCTTTGCCCAATCCGGGTTCACCAAGGAGGACATGGATCGTTGGGGGACCCGGGCGCACCAACTGGCGTCCAAGGCGCACAAAGAGGGTTTCTTCAAAGACGAAATTTTGCCCATCGAGGCGGAGCAGGCCGACGGGACCAAAAAGATCGTGGATCGGGACCAGGCCGTTCGCGATGACGCCACGTTGGAGGGGATGAAGGACCTGAAGCCAGCCTTCAAACCGGATGGGGTTATTACCGCCGGGAATTCCTCCCCCCTGAACGCCGCGGCGACTTCCATGATTCTGATGTCCAAGGAGATTGCCAAGAGAAGAGGGATCCAGCCCATGGCAACCATTCGCTCCATCGGATTCGCTGGAGTGGACCCCACCATCATGGGGGTAGGTCCAGTCCCCGCCAGCCGCAAGGCCCTGGAGAAGGCGGGTCTACAGGTTAAGGACATCGATTACTGGGAGATCAACGAAGCCTTCTGTATCGTCGTCCTTTACTGTATCAAGGAACTGGGCATTGACCCGGACCGGGTCAACGTCATGGGAGGGGGCACGGCCATTGGGCATCCTCTGGGAGCTACGGGGGTCCGTCTGGTGGGCACCTTGGCCCGGATTTTGAAAGCCAAGGGCGGACGCTATGGTCTGGCCAACGCCTGCGTCGGCGGCGGGCAAGGGGTGGCCACGATCATTGAGCGGGAATCGTAAAACTTCCACCATGCAAGGTCGCTCATCCTAAAACGGTAGAACCACCCTCCCCCTTTAATGGGCGAGGGCCGGGGTGGGGGTCAGTTGTGCGCTATCATGTTCCCCCTCCCCCTTTTCCCCTCCCACCAAGGGGGGAACTAAAAAAGAAGAAAGGAGGAAGGCTATGAGAGTTGAGGATATAAAAAATATCTGCGTAGTGGGGGCGGGAAACATGGGGCATCAGATATCGCTCCTCTGTGCCATCCATGGATACAAGACCACCTGCACCGACATCGTGCCGGATATTCTAAGGAAGGCGGAAAAATTTGCGGACACTTATCTGCCCGGCAGGGTGGAGAAAGGGAAAATGACCAAGGAGGTCGCCGAGCAGGCCCGCAAGAATATTTCCTTCACCCTCGACTTGAAAGAGGCGGTGAAAGATGCCGATTACGTCATCGAGGCGGTCGTGGAAGTCCTCGACGTCAAAAGAAAGATCTTTGCCGACCTGGACCGGCTGGCCCCGGCGCAGGCGATTCTGGCCACCAACAGCTCCTATCTTGTCAGCTCCTTGATCGCCGATGTTACCAAGCGGCCGTCGAAGGTTTTGAACCTCCATTTCTTCAATCCAGCCCTGGTGATGAAACTCGTAGAGGTCGTCAAGGGCCCCCATGTTTCCGACGAAACCGCCCAGATTTCCATGGACCTTTGCCGGAAGCTGGAGAAAGAGCCTGTCCTCCTAAAAAAGGAAGTAGAAGGATTCCTTTTGAATCGGATCATCCGGGCGATCGGCCGAGAGGCGCTCTGGATGCTGGAGATGGGAGTGGCGACGGCCGAGGACATCGACAGAGCTTGCATTTTTGGCGCCGGGCATCCGATGGGCCCGTTCCGCCTGATGGACCTCACGGGCATCGACCTCAATTACATCATGTCCCTGGAGCGGTTCAAGAAGTCAGGTGACTTTGCGGACCTTCCCGTTCCGAGTGTCGTAGCCAAATATATGCAGGGGCATTACGGAGAAAAGACCGGCAAGGGCTGGTACGACTACACCAAAAAATAGTATACAGCAGAAAGCGAAGAGCAGAGAGTAAAAAGAAAAGAGGCCTTTTTAACCTTCAGCTCTCTGCTCTTAGCTCATGTTGTTTCCCAATTTGCCCTTTCCCGTTTTCCCCAATTTCCCTTTTAGCCTTTATTTTTAGGGAGCCATCATGCCATTTGAAAAAGAGTTGGAGGAGTTAAAGCGCCGCAAGGAAAAGGCCCTCCAGATGGGGGGACCTGAAAAAATAAAGCCCCAGCATGATTAGGGAAAGTTCACCGCCCGCGAGAGAAAGAAAAGCGATCTACACCGACAGGAACTCAAGAACGAGTTTGTTAAATTCCTCCGGCCGTTCAAAAAACGGTATATGCCCGCACCCTTCAATAATCTTCAGCTCTGCATTCGGCAACTTTTCTTTGCCCCAGTAGGCATGCTTGAGGGGCAGTACCCGATCCCTTTCGCCCCAGATAATCAATGTCGGCTGCGTAATCTTGGATAAATTGTTCCTAAGGGGAGCTAAGACTTCTTCCCGGGCACCAGCTACATTAATGATCGAACGTACGATCTTCAAAAGGAATTTCTGGAATCCAGGCCGGGAAAAAAAATTATAATATAGGTCCACGAAATCCTTTGTTACCAGGGCCGGATCGCGGACAGCGAATTTAAAAAAGAGCTCCACTCCTTTACGGCTTGGATAGGAGACCAATTCCCCAACCAGAGGAATGGACATCAGTCTCAGCGTCCAGATTACCTCCTTCCCCAGACCCGCGCTGTCCACCAGCACCAGCTTGCGCACTTTTTGGGGAAACTGGAGCGCATAATGTAGGGCAATTGCCCCACCGAGGGATTGACCTATGAGGCTCGCCCCTTCGATACGTAGGATATTCAGGAAATCATCAAGGAAGCGGGTATAATCGAAGGGAGAAAATGAAGGCCCGGGCTTGTCAGATCGACCGAAACCAATCACGTCGGGAACATATACTCTGTGTTGCTCTGCCAAAGCCTCAACGTTATACCCCCATATATCCGCGGAGGCCCCCAGACCATGGATCAGAATAACTACCGTTCCTTTATCTCCCAAGGCCCAGTAGCGTGTTTTAAG
>CAYQWO010000203.1:0-6685 GCA_964421095.1 uncultured Syntrophaceae bacterium | reverse complement strand
AGGAATAAAGCTCTAAGGAAAGCATTGAGCTGGAAGGAATGTTTGGAGTTCATGGACAGTGGAACCCGTAGGGGCGACCCGGCCGGGTCGCCCCTACGCAAAGCATATGCGGTAAAGGTTCCCTACTTCGTAAAGGACATTTCAAACGCTGGCATCAGCTCATCCGTGCGAGATTTCCAGTTCAACCGTTCATTGACCCCATAGATATCGATCTGTTGGTAGGTCCAGGCCCAGAGGACCTCTTCTTTGATGATCTTGGCGGCATCGGAGTAGATCTTCTGCCGTTTCTTCTTGTCCATCGTGCTGATTCCCTGATCGATCAGAGTATCGAGCGCGGGGAAGGAGACATTGGAGAGCAATAATCCAGTACGCATCAGGGGGTTGATGGTGAAATCGGCATCGAAGCTGGTGTTTCCCCAACCCAGGAGGTATGCCGGAGCATTGTTATGGCTGTACATCCGGCTCATGTAGCTTCCCCATTCATGAGTCCTCACCGTGGCATTGATGCCGATCTTCCGCAGGTCTCCAGCGACCGCCTCAGCCATTTCCTTGTCATTCAAATACCGTCCGGCAGGGGAATTGATGGTGAAATCAAACCCATTAGGATACCCAGCTTCGGCCAGGAGCTTCTTGGCCTTTTCCGGATTGTATTCGTAAGGCTTGATTGTGGGGTCGTATCCAAAATGTTTATCGGTTAGGGGTGACCCGAGGAGGACGCCATTGCCTTCCAGGACCTTTTTGATGTTGGTCTTCATGTCCACGCCCATGGCAATGGCCTGGCGTACTTTCTTATCTGCCACCGGCCCTCCCTTGGTCGTGTCAAAAGCCATGAAGATCACCCGCACGCTGGGCACTTTGGAAACAAAAGAGCGTCCCTTCCAGTCCATGAGCTTCATGAGATGGGGAGGAATATTGACGACGATGTCAGCTTCCTGAGTCTGTAATGCCGCTACGCGGGTGGTGGCCTCCGGGATGGGGCGGAACATAACCTTCTTGATTTTAGGGGCTCCGCGCCAGTAATTTTCGTTGGCCTCGAGAAGGATATGATCATCCTTCACCCAGCGGACAAACTTGTAAGGACCGGTTCCGATCGGGTTCAGGGCGAAGTGGGCCGGACCTTTCTCCTGAAAATATTTAGGCGGGATTGCCTGGCCGTAAATGCACAACATGGCATCCATAACGGGATAGGGTTTTTTCGTTACGATATGCACGGTGTAATCATCCACCACCTCCACCCGGTCGATAACCCCCTGGAAGACCGTCTGTCGAAGTTTGAGTTTGGGGTCGGCCATGCGCTCCAGGACAAATTTGACCGCTGCCGCGTTAAAATCTTCCCCATTATGAAACTTGATCCCTTTGCGCAGCTTGAACTCCCAGGTAAGGTCATTCACAACCCTGTACGACTCCGCCAGAAGAAGCTTGATCTTGATATCCGGGTCTCTCTGAAGTAGAGTGTCAAACATCTGCAGGTGCACATTCCAGGCCGGAGTTTCCATGTGGTTTTGAGGGTCCATGGTGGTAGGGTCGACGCCCTGAACGATCACCAGAGTGTTCTTATCTCTGGCCGCAAAGGATAGGCCAAAACTCAGTAGAACAAACGGCAGGATGAAAAACATAAAAATTCCCCTTTTCATAAAACCCTCCTCCTTCTGTTTATTTTCTTCATAATCGGAAAAGCCATAAATAAATTGGGGCGCAGATTTTCGCAGATATGCGCAGAAAAAAATTCTAAATTCAAAATCTGGAAAATCCCTATTTATCTGCGTCCAATAAATCTTCCCGATGCTTCAATTTTACAGTTGCGTCAGCCGGGGGTCCAGCATATCCCGCAACCAGTTGCCCAACAGGTTGATTCCCAGGACCACCAGCATGATCACCAGTCCGGGAAAAGTGGCCAGCCACCAGGAAGTATAAAGATAAACCCGGCCATCGGCCAGCATACCTCCCCAGGTAGGGGTCGGTGGCTGGATGCCCAGCCCCAGGAAGCTAAGCGCCGATTCCATGATGATCATGCGCGCCATTTCCAGGGTCACAATGACGATGCAGGGGGGAACCACGTTGGGAAAGAGGTGCTTGAAAATAATCCGCGCATTGGACCCGCCCAGCGCCCGCACCGCGGTTATGTACTCCTTCTCTCGCAAGGAGAGGACTTCCGCCCGCACCACGCGGGCGTAGATCACCCATCCGGTAATTCCCATGACGATGATGATGTTCTGCAGGTTGGGGCCCAGCACCGCAATGATGGCGATGGCCAGGAGAATAAAAGGAAAGGCCAGCTGAACGTCCGCCAGACGCATGAAGATACTGTCCACCCTCCCCCCATAAAACCCGGAAAGCAGGCCGATGATGGTCCCGAGGATTCCGGAAAAAGCTACGGCCGATGTACTGACCACCAGGGAGATTCTGGAACCATAAATCAGGCGGCTGACAATGTCCCGGCCGAGATGGTCGGTCCCCAGAAGGTACTGGGGATCTGATCCAGCCTGGCCAACGGGGGGGAGGAGCCTCTTTTCCACGTCTTGGAGAATGGGGTCATGGGGGGAGAGATAGGGGGCGAAAACCCCGGAGATGATGACACATAGGACCATGATCAGTCCGAAGATGGCCCCCTTATTTTCTACCCATTTGCGCAGGATCTTGCGCCACCGGGTTACCCTTCGTTCCCCTTCCAGAAATTCTAAGGATTTGGCGGCATTCTCCCAAACGTTCATGACCGCAAATGCCTTCTCACTGCAGCTTCACCCGCGGGTCCAGGTAGGTATAGAGGATGTCCACCAGTAGATTCACCAGTACGAAAATCGCCGCCAGGAGGAAGACCGCGGCCTGGACCACAGGATAGTCACGGTTGTAGATCGCCTGCACAGCCAGGCGGCCTACCCCCGGCCAAGCGAAAATGGTCTCCGTGATCACGGCCCCACCCAGCAGGGTTCCCAGTTCCATGCCCACAATGGTCACCACGGGGATGGAGGCATTCTTCAAGGCGTGCTTGAGGATGACGGCCCTGGGGGAGAGTCCCTTGGCCTTGGCCGTCTTCATGTACTCCTGGCCCAGGACCTCCAGCATGCTGGAACGCATCATCCGGGCGGTCCGGGCCATGCTGTACATCCCGAGGGTGACTGCCGGCAGGACCAGATTTTGCATCCCGCCCCGACCGGATGAAGGAAACCACTGGAGCGTTACGGAAAAAATCAGGATGAGCATTACTCCCAGCCAGAAAACGGGAGTCGATTGCCCCAGGAGAGCACCAGTCATCCCCACATGATCCAGGACGGAATTCCTGCGGATGGCTGAAATAATCCCCACGGGAATGGCAATGATCAGGGCGATGACCAGAGCCGCCAGTGTAAGCTGGATGGTGGCCGGCATGCGTTCCAATACCAGGTCCAGAGCAGGCTGGCTGTGGCGAAACGATAGGCCGAAATCTCCGTGGAGGGTACCTTTGAAAAAACGCCAGTACTGCACAATCAGAGGATCCGTGAACCCCATCTCCTTGCGGAATTGGGCGACCTGCTCCGGGGTGGCATCCATGGGCATCAAAAGGGCTGCGGGGTCGCCGGTGAGATGGAGGATGATAAAGACGACCACAGAGATGCCGATGAGCACAAAAATTGAATGGAACAATCGTTTCAATATGTAAGATTTCATGACCGGAAGCGGGACGAAGCCTGCTTATCCAAATGACCCTGGAGGTCTACAGGTTTACTGGTCATTTCCAAATAGAATTTTTTATATAACATAAAGAGTTCCCCACCGCAATGAAATAAAAGATAAGGTTGAATTCCATGTTCCGGGGAGCAAAAAATGCCCCGAATCGATCAGGCTTTGAAAGCCTCGCCCTACGTCACTTCTGTGGCAGCCCAGGTAGGAGGAGGGTTGACGCCTTGAAGGGCAAAGTGGAACGGAAATATCGCTTCGCAAGCTTATTGACAGGATTAGAGAAACAAGATAGCCTTTATCCGGTCTGTCCGGGCTTTTAATGATGGACGCCCTGTAAAGGTAGGAAGGAAAAATCTTCTGCTGAGGGAGGGAAAGGATGAAAGAGGTCGTTGTCTACATAGTGAGCCCCAGCCTACCAGATCGCTTACGCCCTCTGATGGATTTGGCCAAAAACCTCTGGTTCTGCTGGAATCAAGAAGCCATCGATCTCTTCCGCTCTGTGGACCAGAATCTATGGGAAGAAACCGGCCATAACCCTTTGGCCATCTTGGGCCGCCTGAAAAATAATAGAATCCAGGAGCTCTTAGCAGACGAAGGCTTTCTATTGGAAATGGACCGTGTCAGCGAGGAGTTCAAACGCTACCTGGGAGATGTGCGAGCCTATGAATTCAGGCTGGAGACCCCTTTTGATTTTACAGTAGCCTACCTCTCGGCGGAGTATGGCCTGACCGACTGCCTGCCGATCTATTCCGGCGGGCTGGGTGTGCTGGCCGGCGACCACCTGAAGTCCGCCAGCGACCTGCGGGTCCCCATGGTGGCCGTAGGGATGATCTACCAAAAGGGTTATTTTCGTCAATACCTGAACGCCGACGGCTGGCAGCAGGAAACCTACCCGGACAATAATTTTCACGTCCTTCCCGCAACCTTGGGACGGGACCAGAACCACGATCTGATGACCATTGAAGTCCCCATCAAAGACCGCAGCGTAAAGGTGAGAATCTGGCGCATTCAGGTCGGGCGGGTTCCCCTTCTCATGCTGGATACCAACACTGTAGAAAACAGAGAGGAAGACCGGGATATCACTTCCTATCTCTACGGGGGCGACCGGGATATGCGCCTGAAACAAGAGATCGTCCTGGGAATCGGGGGAGTCCGGGCCCTGGCGAGGTTGGGCTATCGCCCGGCAGTCTATCACATGAACGAAGGGCATTCCGCCTTCGCCCTCCTGGAGAGGATTCGCCTGCTGATGGAAGAACATCACCTTTCTTTTGCCGAAGCCCGGGAGGCGGTTTATGCCAGCAGCATCTTCACCACCCATACCCCCGTCCCAGCCGGAATCGACATCTTCGATCGTACCCTGATAAACTCTTACCTGGGCAATTATATCCGTCCTTTGGGCATCTCCATGGAGAGCTTTCTTTCGCTGGGAACGCAGGACGCAAACCCGAACGAACCCTTTAACATGGCCATCATGGCCATCAAAAATTCAGCCCAGACGAACGGAGTCAGCGAGCTGCATAAGAAAGTCTCCCGCCGCATGTGGAGTGGGCTCTGGAAGGCCTTGCCCGATGCAGATATTCCCATCGAGGCCGTGACCAATGGCATCCATATTCCTTCCTGGATTTCCGATGATATGGCTAGCCTATTCGACCGCTACCTCGGCCGGCGTTGGGCGGAAGACCCGGATAACGTCAAAGTCTGGGAGCGGGTCAACCGCATTCCCGACTCCGAGCTCTGGCGGACCCATGAGCGGCGCCGGGAAAGGCTCGTGGCTTTTACCCGGCAAAGGCTGCAGGAGCAGCTTCTGCGCCGCGGCGCCCAAAAAAAAGAAATTCAGGCGGCCAGCGAGGCTTTGCACCCGCAGGCGCTAACCATTGGATTTGGCAGACGTTTTGCCGCCTACAAGAGGGGAGACCTCATCCTGAAAGACCCGAACCGCCTGGCCCGGACCCTGAACGATCCCCAAAGGCCCGTGCAGATCATCTTTGCCGGCAAGGCCCACCCCCAGGATCATATCGGCAAGGAGGTGATTCGGAATATCATCCATTTGGCCAATCAACCTGAATTTCGCCTCCGGATGGCTTTCATCGAAGACTATGATATGAATGTCTCTCGCTATATGGTGCAAGGTTCAGATGTCTGGTTGAATAATCCCCGCCGTCCGCTGGAGGCCTGCGGGACGAGCGGAATGAAGGCCGCGGCGAACGGGGCGTTAAATATGAGTATATTGGATGGCTGGTGGGCCGAAGGGTACCAGACCGGGGTGGGGTGGGCCATCGGCTCCGGGGAAGAATACGAGAACCCCGATTACCAGGACCAAGTGGAAAATCAGGCGATTTATGACCTGCTGGAGCGGTACGTCGTTCCGCTCTTCTATGAGAGGGGCCGGGACAATTTGCCGCGGGGATGGATCAACATGATGCGCCAATCCATGTGCACCCTGGCGGCTCGTTTCAACTCTCACCGGATGGTACAAGATTACGTCCACCGATTTTATGTCCCCTCGGCCCTCAACTGGAAACAGATCGGGTTGAATAACTTTGAGGGAGCCCGGCAACTGACCGCCTGGGCCGACAAAATGCGGGCGAATTGGTCGCACTTGCAGATCCTGGAGAAACGAGCTGACACCGGGAGAGCGATCCAGGTTGGCCAAACGCTACAAGTGGAAGTACGCCTGCGTTTGGGGCTGCTTTCACCGAAGGACCTTTCTGTGGATATTTATTACGGACCGGTGGATTCAAAGGCCGACCTCCTGGACCGGGAGACCATTCCGCTGCAAAATTTTAGCCAGGAGGAAAATGGAACGGTTTTCCGGGGAGAGATTCCCTGCCAGGAAGTAGGCCGCTTTGGTTTTCGGGTGCGCGTCCTCCCCTATCATCCCCTTCTCGCTAACCGCTACTCTCTGGGCCTGATTTTATGGGGATGAAATAAAATCCAAAATTCCTCCTCCGCCTTCCTCCCTCAGAGAATATGTCGTAGCCCAGGCGGGAGGGCATGAACGAGGAAGCATCGGCGGGAGAAGAAGCTA
>CAYQWO010000202.1:4657-6706 GCA_964421095.1 uncultured Syntrophaceae bacterium | reverse complement strand
GGAGGTGGAAAGCGCCCTTTTCGCGGACCTCGCCGACAAGCTAAACGTGAGCCCCAGAAAAGTGGTCAGCTCCCTCGAGGTATACCTGAGCGTTTCCAAGCAAATCCTGGGTGGAGGCATGAAGGTGCCCCCTTCCACCAAAACCATTTTTAAGCTGGCCTGGGACTCCGCGATTAGCTCCGGACGGAAGGTGATCGAAACAACGGACTTGCTGAAGGCCATTTTTCAGGAGGGCCACAACATTCCCGTGCGCATTTTGCGGGGGATGGGAGTGGACCCGAATGCCGTCACCCGGCTCATCTCAGTCCAGACGAAGGTGCTGGAAGAACGGACCGAGGAACTCAAGAAGAGGTACGACCTTCCTCCTTATTTGAACAACTTCGGGGTGAATTTAAACAGGCTGGCGCGGATGGGAAAACTACCGCCCATTATCGGGCGAGACGCGGAGATCCGGCAGATCATGGAGATTCTGTGCCATCGCGACCGCCCCAATTCGGTGATGATTCTGGGCGAGCCAGGAGTGGGCAAGACCGCCGTCGTAGAGGGGCTGGCCACCAAGCTGGAAATGTTCCCAGAAGAGGTGCCTCGAAGGCTGCGGAATTATCAGATTGTCAACCTGCAGATGAATACCCTGGTGGCGGGAACCATGTTCCGGGGGATGTTCGAGGATCGCATCGAGAATGTGATCAAGGAGGTCAAACGGAAGCAAAACCTGATCATCTTCGTGGATGAAGCGCATACCCTGATCGGAGCAGGCACAGCCCTGGGCGTACCCACGGACGCGGCCACCATCTTTAAATCCTCCCTGGCCCGGGGGGAAGTCCAGATGATCGGAGCCACCACCGCCAGTGAATATAAAATTCACATCGCGGAAGACGAAGCCCTGGCCCGGCGTTTTCGCATCATCACCATCCAGGAGCCCAACATCCATGAGGCTCGCGAAATCCTCCGGGGCATCCGCCCGCGCCTGGAAAAAAATTATTCGGTTAAGATCAGCGAAGAAGCCATCGAGACGTCCCTGGGAATGGCCCCGCGCTACCAACATAACCTGCGGCTTCCCGACAAGGCTATTAACTGGCTGGACACGGCTTCGGTGAGGGTAGAAATCGGAAATTCCGGCCGGCCCGTGCTGGGGGAAGATATCATTCAGGTGATCTCCCAGGAGACGCGCATTCCCCGCGAAATGGTTTTCCGGGACACGACCGAGCGGTTCAGAGACATGGAAGAGATCTTGAGCCGCCGGGTGGTGGGGCAAAGGGAGGCGATCTCGGCTCTGGCCCGCAACCTCCGCCTGAATAAAGGGCCGCTGAAGGAAAATTTCGAACGGGCCGACGGCGTACTCCTTTTCCTTGGCCCGACGGGCGTGGGCAAGACAGAATTGGCCAAATCCTTGGCCGAATTTCTTTTCGGGGATGAAAAGAAGATGGTGCGCCTGGACATGTCCGAGTACCGGGACTCCGCCATTTCCGTGGACAAACTCATCGGCATGCCCCGGGGAATCGTGGGCTCCGAGCGCGGGGGAATTCTGACTAACCAGGTGCGCGATAATCCCTACACCGTGGTTCTCTTGGATGAGGTCGAGAAGGCGCACTCCAATGTGCTCAATCTCTTCCTGCAGGTTTTTGATGAGGGTTTCCTGACGGATGGCCGTGGCCGAAAAGTCTATTTCAGTGATACGGTCATCATCATGACCTCCAACCTGGGGTCCGATGAATTCAAACGCTTCATGAAGCCCATGGGGTTCCTGGTGGATAGCCAGCAATTGGAGACGGTGAAGAAAGCGATTTTGAAGGAAGTCGAGAACCATTTTTCCCCGGAGTTCCTCAATCGCATCGATGACATCATTGTCTTTTCTCCTCTGACTCGGGAAGAGGTGAGAGAAATTTCCCGGCGCTATTTGGAGCGCATCGGGCAGAGCCTCGCAGCTCAGGGAAAGACTTTTGCGGTGTCCGAAGAGGCTCTGGATCTTTTGGTGGAGATTGGGTTCAGTTTGAAGTACGGCGCCCGGTTCCTCAAGCGGCGAATCGATGAACGGGTAAAGATTCCCAT
>CAYQWO010000202.1:2470-4557 GCA_964421095.1 uncultured Syntrophaceae bacterium | reverse complement strand
AAGGTGATTAGCCCGCATTTGTCCGATTCCAAAACGATCGTTTCCATGGGCCACGTGCTGGACGGCGTTTCCGACCACATGCGCAATTACCCCGAAGATCAGACATTTGTAGTGGCCGATGAGAAGCCCTGCGACGTGGAGAGGGTTTTGCAGGATAGCGGCTCGGAAATCCTGCTGAACTACCTTCCGGTGGGCTCTGAAGAAGCGACCCGATTTTACGCGGCCTGTTGCCTGAATACGGGGATAAGCCTGATTAACTGTATGCCCGTCTTTATCGCCTCCGACCCGCAATGGGGGCGAAAGTTCGCCGAACGAAACATCCCGATCGTTGGTGATGACGTCAAAGCGCAACTGGGGGCCACAATCCTTCACCGGACGTTGACCCAGCTTTTCGTCGACCGGGGCGTGAGGATCGACCGCACGTACCAACTGAATACGGGCGGCAACACGGATTTTCTCAACATGCTCAACCAGAGTCGTCTGCGGTCGAAGAAGATCTCCAAAACCGAGGCTGTCCAATCTATCCTAGACTCTCCCCTGGACGAGCGATGTATTCACATCGGCCCGAGCGACTACGTTCCCTGGCAGAAGGATAACAAGGTTTGTTTCCTGCGTATCGAGGGAAGAGGATTCGCGGGAGTCCCCTTGAACCTGGAACTGCGGCTTTCGGTGGAGGATTCTCCGAACAGCGCCGGAGTAACAATCGATGCCGTTCGTTGCTGTAAATTGGCCAGGGAGCGGAAGATCGGGGGGCCCTTGACCTCGGTCTCGGCCTATGCCATGAAGCACCCACCCGAACAGGTTCCAGACGCGCAAGGGCGGCAGAGGGTAGAGGAGTTTATCCGGGGCCTTCGCGAGAGGTAGGGTCGCATTCACGCATGCTGAAGGCAAAGCTCGGGGACCAGCTCGACCCCGTCCTGATCGGCACATCCCGTTTCATTCAGCGCTTGGGGCTTGGACCCAATTCCCTGACGTTTATCGGGCTGGGTCTGAATGGATTTGCCTCCTGGGCCCTGGCTGAGGGAGAATGGCTTCAGGGGGCCAGCCTGATCGTTCTGGCGGGATTCTTTGACATCTTGGATGGAGCCGTGGCCCGAAATTGCCGGGAAGCCAGTCCCTTTGGCTCTTTTTTAGATTCGGTCATTGACCGCTATTCAGACCTCAGCCTCTTAGTCGGTCTATTCATCTATTACTCGCGGCACGGGTCCCCTTTGTACCAGGGGCTTTTGGGCTTGAGCCTGATGGGGACGGCATTGGTTCCTTACACCCGGGCCAAGGCCGAGGTGCTTGTTCCGCGGTGCAATGTAGGGATCATGGAAAGGCCGGAGCGGATTTTGCTGCTTTTTGTGGGGGCGGCGATAACTTCCCTTATGCCCATAGTAATCTGGATCTTGGCGGTGGGCACGAACCTGACGGTGGTCCAACGAATCCTGTACACCCGGCGCCATATGGTAAATGAAGAGCGAAAAGTGAAGGGTAACGGGTAACGAGGAAGAAGAGTTTTCAACTCATCGCTCAGCACTCGTCACTCATTACTGGTTGTACGGAGGAAACATGGAAGGCAGTGAGGAAAAGAAGGGGTTTACCATCCGTGATCGAAGAGTTACTTCCCAACCAGAAGGAGCAGCTGAAAAAGAAGGTGCGAAGACGGAAAAAGTGCCCGGGGAAACTGCCCCGCATCCTCTGCCGGAAATCGATTTCTCCTCTTTTATTTTCTCTTTGAGCACATCTGCCCTGCTCCATTTGGGGGAGATTCCCGATCCGGCGACCCATAAGCGTGAGAAAGATCTTCCTCTGGCCAAACAGACCATCGACATCCTGGGAATGCTCAAGGAAAAGACCCGGGGGAATCTGACGCCCGATGAAGAAAAGCTGATGGAAAACATCCTTACCGACCTCCGCTGGCGCTACATTCGGGAGGCGAAAGACTGAGAAAGACAGAAGGGGTGGAAGTATGTCAACAGGAAATGAACGACTGGGGCCGAATCCAACGCGTTTCGGAATGGGCGTGTTGGTCTTCGTGGCTATCCTGGGTTTGGTTGCGGGGTTTCTGATTGCCTCGAGCATCGGCGTTCGGCCCGCCGCCA
>CAYQWO010000202.1:0-2370 GCA_964421095.1 uncultured Syntrophaceae bacterium | reverse complement strand
GGTTTGGTTGCGGGGTTTCTGATTGCCTCGAGCATCGGCGTTCGGCCCGCCGCCAGGGGGTTGGACCTTGTGGGAACAAGCAAGGTCACCGTGGCGGCCCATCCCGGTGGTTTTTCTCCGGGCAACTTTGTGGAACTGGCCAAAAGGGTCAAGCCCGGCGTTGTGAATATCAGCACGACTAAGGTGATCAAAGGCGGGGGAAGGGTTTTCAGACATTTCTCCCCTCCCTTCCGGGAGCGGGATCCGTTCCGGGATTTCTTCGGCGAGGATTTTTTCGACCGGTTTTTCGGGGAAACTCCCCAGAGGGATTACGTCCAGCGGTCCTTGGGGTCGGGCTTCATCATCGACCGCGAGGGCTACATCATCACCAACAACCACGTGATCGAGGGGGCCAGCGAGATCCGGGTGCGCCTCTCTACGGAGAAAGACTTTGAGGCTGAGGTCGTGGGTCGGGACCAGAAGACCGACCTGGCTCTGATCAAAATCAAATCCTTCCAGGAGTTGCCCGTCGAAGAGCTGGGGGATTCGGACAAGCTGGAGATCGGGGAATGGGTCATGGCCATCGGCAACCCCTTCGGTCTCTCCCACACTGTAACCGTAGGAATTGTCAGCGCCAAAGGGAGGGTGATTGGCTCGGGTCCCTACGATGATTTCATCCAGACGGACGCCTCGATCAATCCTGGAAACAGCGGGGGCCCTCTGTTTAACATGAACGGCGAAGTTGTGGGAATCAATACAGCGATCGTGGCGACCGGCCAGGGAATCGGTTTTGCCATTCCCATCAATGTCGCCAAGGAAATTATTCCTCAGCTGAAAAAGAAAGGGAAGGTCACCCGCGGGGGCATCGGGGTGTACGTACAGAAGCTAACCCCAGACCTAGCGAAATCCTTTAGGTTAGAACAGAACAAAGGGGCCTTGGTGGCCGATGTCATCCCGGGCAGCGCGGCCGAAGCAGGGGGAATTCGCCGGGGAGATGTGATCGTTAAGTTCAACGGCAAGGATATTGATGAAATGAACGAGTTGCCGCGCATCGTGGCCTCCACCCCCGTGGGGAAAGAGGTCGAGGTCAGGATCGTGCGGGAGGGGAAGCCCCTGACCTTGAAGTTGAAGGTGGGCGAACTCAAGGACGAGGCCGCGGCGCCAACCCTGGAAAAGGCCAAACTGGAATTGGGGATGAGCGTTCAGGAGATTACGCCGGAGATTGCCCGTCAGCTCCGCTTAAGCGAACCTGGGGGAGTGGTGGTGAGCCAGGTGGAACCAGGGAGCGCGGCGGATGAGGCCGGGATTCAAAGAGGAGACATTATTCGCGAGGTCAATGGCCAGAACATCCAGAACATTGGCGATTACCGGTCGGCGGTGGCCAAGGTGAAAAAGGGGGATCTCGTCCGCCTGTTAATCAAACGCGGTGAGCGAAATTTGTATCTGACGATGCGCGGCGCAAAGAAAGAATGAAGCTCCGGTCCCCGGCGAAGGTCAACCTGTATCTGGAGGTCCTGGGAAAGCGGCCCGATGGGTATCATGAGATTCAAACCTTGATGCAGCGGGTCCATCTCTCGGATGAAGTGGGAATCAGCCTGGGGGGCCAGGGGATTCAACTGGTCAGCAAGGGAGAAGAGGTTCCGGAAGGAATGGAAAACCTGGCCTGCCGGGCCGCGCAGATTTTTTGTAAGGAGTTTGGCATTCCAGGCGATCTGCAGATTCGTTTGAAAAAGAGGATTCCGGTCGCTGCCGGGCTTGGAGGCGGAAGCAGCAATGCCGCCACCGTGCTCATGGGGTTGAATGACCTGCTGCAAGCTGGAGGAGATGAAGAACGGTTGATGGCCCTGGGGGCGAAGATCGGGGCCGATGTGCCTTTTTTCGTCTTCCAGAAGCCGGCCTTGGCCTGCGGGATCGGGGAAGAATTAACGGCGGTACATCTGCCCAAGCCGCTCTGGTTCCTCATGCTGGTTCCGCCCTTCCGCATCTCCACGGCATGGGCGTACCAGGCTTATGACCGTCTACCGGATAAAAAAAAGGAACCCCTGCGGATAAAAAATTCTTATACGGACTTGGCGGATCTTTTGCCGGTCTTGAAGAATGATCTAGAGTCAGCCGTTTTTCCCCAGCACCCCCAGATCGCCGACATGAAGGAAGAGTTGCTGGCGCGCGGGGCCAGGGGGGCCCTGATGTCCGGGAGCGGCCCGGTGATCTTCGGCCTTTTCCCCACGAGAAAGGAGGCCGCGCGGACCGAGAAAGCGGTTGCTTTACCCGCCGGGTGGAAAACGGTCATCACCCGGGGAATTTAAGAACAATATCGAAATTCGAAACAAATTCCAATGACCAAAATTCTTAAATTCAAAACTAGGTTATTTTGAGCATTCGATATTTGGG
>CAYQWO010000201.1:0-6707 GCA_964421095.1 uncultured Syntrophaceae bacterium | reverse complement strand
TTCTTTTCCGCAGCTTGGGCAGAAAGGAAAAGGAAAGGATCACCAGAGCAATGCTTAAGATCCCGGCGGAAATTGGGCGGGTAAAAAATATGGTAAAGGACCCTTCCGAAACAATAAGAGATCTTCGAAGATTCAATTCCAGCAAAGGCCCAAGCACAAAGGCCATCACCAGCGGCGCCCCTTCGTATTTCAGCTTGCGCATCAGATAACCCACCACTCCAAATCCGGTCATAACCAGGATATCTGAAATCGAATTGTTTAAGCTGTAGGCCCCGACTACACAGAAGAGCACGATCAGCGGGAAAAGGATGGGATAAGGGACTTTCAACACCCTCACCCAGAGGGGAATCAGGGGAAGGTTCAGGAAGAGGAGCATGATGTTGCCCAGGTACATGCTGGTCACCACGCCCCAGAAAAAATTGGGATGCTCCTTAATCAAGAGGGGTCCAGGCTGTAGCCCATGAATCATCAGAGCGCCAAAGAGGATGGCCATCGTAATGTTGGGGGGAATGCCTAAGGTCAATAAAGGAATAAAAGCACCCTGGGCAGAGGCATTATTCGCTGATTCTGGGGCAGCCACTCCCTCGATTACTCCTGTACCAAATTTCTCCGGGTATTTTGAGATTCTCTTCTCCACCGTATAGGAGACAAAGGAGGAAATAACCGGACCCGCTCCCGGAAGAATTCCCAAGAAAAAACCAATGATCGTGCCCCGCAGAATGGCTCCTGCAGACTTGGCCCAGTCTTGCACTGGGGGCAGGAGGTTCTTGATCTGGGTTTTCAGGACATCTTGACTGATGAGCTGCTCTACATTCAGCAAGACTTCCGATATTCCAAACAGACCCATGACCATGGGGACAAGGTCGAAACCATCGGAAAGCTCCACCAACCCGAAGGTGAAACGGAGGGAGCCGGTTATGTTATCCGTACCCACATAGGTCAGGGTAAGGCCGAAAAGGGCCATGATAATCGCTTTGAGCATAGAGCCATGAGCTAAATAGGCCAGAATGACCAGAGCCAGAATCATCAGGGAAAAGTACTCTGGAGCACCGAACTGGAGGGCAAATCCGGAGAAAGGGAACGCCAGAAAGGTCAGGCCCAGCAGGCTAATGGTTCCGGCGATGAAGGAGCCGATGGCGGCCATTCCCATGGCGGGGCCGGCCCTTCCTTGCCTGGCCATTTGGTGCCCGTCCAGGCAAGTGATCACCGAGCTGGCTTCTCCGGGAATATTGAGGAGAATCGAAGTGGTAGAGCCGCCGTACTGGGCGCCGTAATAAATCCCGGCGAGCATGATGATGGCGGAGATGGGAGTAATTTTAAAGGTAATAGGCAGGAGAATGGAAATCGTGGCGACCGGGCCGATCCCGGGCAAAACGCCGATCAACGTCCCCAGAAGGACACCGACAAAACAATAAAAGAGGTTCATCGGCTGGAGGGCCGATTGGAATCCCAAAAGGATATAATGTAGAAGATCCATCAGCCGATCCTAAAAAAGCCCGAGGGAAATTGGACCTTCAACCAGTGGTGAAACACCAGGAACGTAACCGCGATGACGATGAGGGTCATGCCGCAGACCACCCACCACTTCTTGCGTTCATAGAGGGAGAAGAGGACCAGCATGAGCAAAAATGTGGTGATAATATATCCCAGCCGAGGCAATAGCAAGGCATAGAGAAAGAGGGAAGCAACGACAAAAAATCCTCTGTGCCAGTTGACCTTGCCCAGAAAGGTCTCCGCTTTCTCTTTCTCGAATTTACGGAGAGTGATCTGGAACAAGTGGACCAGGGCTAAGATCCCCAGCAAAAATCCGGTCGCCAAGGGAAGAAAACCGGAGCCAGGCTCGGAGGGGGTGCCCACCTTCAATTGGAGCGCCCCCCCACATAAGGATCCAGCTAAAACTAACCAAACAATGCAGGTAACCTGTTCTGCTCTGCGCATCTCAGGGTTTGATTCCGTGTTGCTTTAGAAAATCTTGGTAATAGGCGAATTCCTCTTTGATGTACTTGGCATATTCCGCGCCGCTCATATATCCCAATTTGGCGAAGAGCTTTTTCTGAAATTCCTCGTCGATGACTGGGTCTTGGATGACTTTGCGGAAGGTATCCTCGAGCTTTTTCCGAATGGCCTCTGGAATTCCGGCCGGAGCCCCCAGAGACAAGTAAGAAGACTGATAGAACTTATACCCACTCTCCAGAAGAGTCGGGACCTCGGGCAAATAGGCCCAGCGATCCTTGCTGGTGACCATCAGGAGTTTCAACTTCCCGCCCTTGACCTGAGGAACCACCGCCACCGGGCTGCCGGACGCAACATGTACATGGCCCCCCAGCATGGCCGGGATGATCTCGCCATCGCCCCGGTAGGGAACATGCTTCCAGTTTAGGTTATGTTCCTGTCCGATCCGCACCATGATGATATGATTGGTCGTACCTGACCCGGGGGAACCATAGATTACTTTTCCGGGATTGTTCCGGGCGTAATCTACCATATCTTTTAAAGAGTTCCAGGGAGCATCGCCCTTGACGTAAATACCATACTCATAGGGTTGGATCACACAGATATGGGCAATATCCTTCAACGGATCGTAAGGAAGATTTTGCATATGAGGGATAATGGCCAGGGCAGGCATGTTTACGCAGCCAATGGTATATCCGTCGGGTTTGGACCTCAAAACCTCAGCCACTCCGACGCTTCCTCCGCCCCCGGTCTTATTGATACAGACCACGGGTTGGCCCAGGATCTTGGAGACATCTTCGGCCAGTCTGCGGGCGATAATGTCCGTGGTCGTGCCCGCGGAAAATTGGACGATCAGGGTAATGGGCCGTGTTGGATAATCCTGGGCCAGGGCGCAAGAGAAAGAAAAGATAAGGCCCAAGAGAACAGCAACCATTATTTTTTTGTTTTTTCTTTTCAGCGGCATTTTTCAACCTCCTTCCAGAATTGAGTTCCTCAAGTTTTGGTCCCCTCATCTTCGATGCGGTACTTGTTGATCAGTTTTGCGGTCTTGGAGAACATGGCCGAGGCCGAGCAGTATTTGTACTCGGCCAGCTCCAGCGCGCGCTCCATGGACTCCTGGGAAATTCCTCTTCCCGTAATCGTGTGCTCCAGGGTTACCTCGGTGTAGACGCTCGGCGGCTCATCGGCTCTCTGCCCGGTCAGGCGGATCTGGTAGCCGGTGACCTCCTTGCGCATGCGGCGCAAGATCAGCACCATGTCATAGCCCATACAGCAGCCCAGGCCAAGCAGCATCAGTTCCATGGGCCGAAAGCCCGCGTTGCTCCCTCCGGCCTCCGCCGGCCCATCGACGGTCAGGCGATGGCCCGAGCCCGCTACGCCCTCCCATCGGACGGTCTCTTGCAGAGTTACCACCGCACTCATTACAGCCATCTCCTACCTCCTTGCCGGGGCCCCAACTCAATGGTCAACTGGGCAGGCCCACAATCACCGCCCGGCCGCTGCTGCCGTCGATCATCTGGCCCCTTCCGCCTGGTCACATGGTTGGTTGAACTGCGCGCCGTCATATCAGCATGGATTCGTCTCGTCCTTGAGAAGCCCAAAATCGTACAAGAAGCCTTGCATCCATTTCTTGTAGTGTTTGGTGGGCCCATACCCAGGGGTTGGGCTGGGCCGCTCGCGTACCATCTCATTCCCCTCGAACAGGTCGTAGGCTACCGCCCCCTGACTCTGGGCTGGCGGCTGAATCCCCAGCAGGTGACAGAGGGTCGGGGTGACGTCAATCAGCCGCATGTGGCCCAGCTTCTCTACCGGTCTGCTATAGCCTTTCTTGATCCCGGCACCAGCTATGGAGAAGATAGCCTTCTCCGTACCATACCTGGTCTCGCTGGTTGGCTTGATCCGGCCGTGGCCTGAGGCGACCTGTCCCCTGTTGTCCTCGAGTGCTGAGGCGCCGACCTTCTTGGCCAGGGTGTAGCCCGTTTCGAGCACCACGACCACATCACCCACTTGGTCGCCCCACAGCCCAATCATTTCCGCATCTTGCCTGCTTAAGGCCAGCGCCACTGGCGTCTGGTTCAGCTTGTCGTCCACCCAAGTACGCAGCTCGCGGATCAGATCCCGCTGGATGGTGTTATAGGCCTCGGGGCTCTTGGCGTGGATGTAGATGTTGAAAGGATCGAGGAAGACTCCTTCGTGCAACCAGACCTTGGTCTTGTCCCAGTCGATCCGGTCGTACCAGTCGCGGGCAAAACAGCTGGGGATGTCCTGGGGATCCTTCATCACCAGGAACCCCCGCTCGTGGAGGAACCGCTCCATGGACACCTTGCGGTTGATGGCCGAGCAGCCATGGTCCGATACCATCACTACGTAGTCGTTCTCGGAAATCCCTGCGAGCAGGGTCCCCATCATGTGGTCGATCGCCCGGTAAGCCTGCCGCACCATATCCCAATGTTTTTCCGCGTCTTTGGGGTCGTAGCGGACCCACGTCGGATCCAGGTGGGCCAGGTGGAAGTGGTTCACGTCATCCAGGAAGTGCCAGTGGCAGAAGAAGAGGTCACACCCCTTCTCCTGGGTGAGGTAAAGCGCTGCCTTGGAGATCCACTGCCCCTGGTAGTCAGCCTCCTCAACGCAGGTCGTGAAGTCAATGATGCCCAGGACGTTGAACATCTGGCTCACGTATTCCTGATAAGGACCGAGAACCTTGATCAACTCCGCGCCGATCTCATCGGGGTCGGAGAAGCCGTTGTAGGGCATGACCTGGGACCGATACAGCTTGATGGTCTGGCCATCTGGTGACAGGGCAGTTAGCTTGAAACGGACCCCCCCTTCGCGCCCGCCGAGTTTGACGGTGGCCCATTCACTCCACTGGTTCAGCCGGCATTCGCCCATGGCTGTCGAAAGATCCTTTTCCCGGCAGACCACGACTCGATCGTAGCCCTTATCACTGCCGAGCGCCGCCGCCTGCCAGGTCGTGCACCATTCCTGGTTTTTGGCAGTGACGGGAAGGGAGGCAACGAGAGGCGTCCGCCCACGGCGGGGTAGACCCTTCCAGCCCTCCGTCGGCTTCAGGACGATCTCTTTGAGGCTGTCACTCTCGACGTTTCGGTCAGAGGTGTACGCCTCTGCTGCCGCCAGCTCGAAAGGGCAGGCGTTGTAAGCCGGGCCGGCGTTGCCGTCGATAATATAGCCCTTCTTGAGGCGGGAGGGCATACTGCCGGGATAGTGCAGGACGGCACTCTTCAACCCCTGGCGCTCTGCTGCTTCCCAGATGGTCTCGGCGTTGATGCCCAGGGAGGTGAGGGAGGATACGTCCTCGCCGTCGGGCATGCGGATGAACCACGATGAGGCTCCATGGGTCCCACTCTGGGCACCGGTGGATATGGCTGCCCAGTTGTTGGGGGTCCAGCAGGGGAAGGAAGCCAGCGCCTGCCCGTAAGAGCTACGCGCGAAGAGCTTCGCGAGGGTGGGGACCGACCCTTCTTGAATGAAGTGCTTGGTGAGGGGTAGAACCATCTGATCAACCCCGATCACATAGACCTTGCCTCTAACCATATTTACCTCCATACTTGTTTTGGCCCGGTGATGGGCCTAATTCCTTATTTCCTGGAGTGACCGCTTTTCCTCAACTATCCCGTTTAGAGAAAATCTCCTATTTGATAATGAGGTGCTCTTCCACGACGTATCGAACGGTCTTACTTCGATCCATAAATTTGTCTTCATCATCCAGCAGGGGCCGGGCTGCGTCGGATTGCCGCCAGGCAAGGTATTTTTTAAATACCTCAAGTCCATCAAACCAGAGCTCTACGAAGCCATCGCCCTCATATTTTAGACCGGGGAACTTAATGAAATGATTCTGGGTATATTTTCTCAATCCGGGGATGATTTTTGCCGCCAGAGGCCCGTGTTTTTCCTTCCAATACCGGTAGAACTCTTCATCCGCAAGGTCCGGTTTCTTGAATATCAAGGCGATTACCTTAATCATACTACCTCCTTTCACAATAAGGCGTATTGTCAAAATCCAACCACCCCCAAAAAAGGCCACTCTTTTTATTGAGAATATACTAAATTGAGAAGGGAGAGTCAAAAGAATGCTCCGGCCTCGCTTAACTGCATGGCAACTCTCCGTCAGAGGATAGGCACGGGGTTTGAGTTTATGAACGAAACTCAAGATCATAGGAGGAGATAATGAAACAGCGTCTGAGCAAACAAGGGGAAAAAGTTGAGGGAAATGGCCTGGTCGCCATTGTCACCGGCTCCGACCGGGGGATCGGGTTGGAGGTCTGCCGCCAGTTAGGTGAGATCGGTTATCAGGTTGTGCTCACGAGCCCGAACCGTATCAGGGGAGAAGCCGCGGCGACGAAACTTCGCCGCCAAGGAGCGAACGTCACTTATTACCTGCTGGATGTGACCAACGAAAGGCAGATTCGCGTTCTGCGGACGTTCGTGTTCCGGAATTTCGGCCGCGTGGATGTCCTGGTGAACAATGCCGGCGTTCTTCTCGACGAAGGCAGAAGTAGACTTGAAGGCTTAATGGCCCGGTGTTTGAAAAAGCCCCCCAAGAGGGTCGATGTTGGCGAAGGTCCGAGCGTTCTCGCAGTTGACCTCGATGTTGTTCGCGTAACGCTCGAAATCAACACCCTGGGCCCGCTTCTGATGTGCCAGACCTTTGTCCCTCTCATGATGAAGTCCGGTTACGGGCGGGTGGTGAATGTCTCTTCAAGCCGGGGGCAGATCAACGGCATGACCGATGGGGG
>CAYQWO010000200.1:0-6712 GCA_964421095.1 uncultured Syntrophaceae bacterium | reverse complement strand
CTCCCGCCGATGCTTCCTCGTTCATGCCCTCCCGCCTGGGCTACGACACAGTCTCAAGGGGAAGAGAATTAAGGAGGGGGGGCTGCTGACCGCCGATAGCTGAAAGCTGGCAATAGGAGGCCGGATGGACTATGAATTGACGGAAGAACAGAAAGAATTCAGGCAGCAGTTCCGGGAATTCTGCGAGAAGGAGGTTGCGCCCAAGGCCAATCAGGTGGACGAAAAAGCATCTTTCTCTTATGAAAACTACCGCCGCTTGGCCGGGATGGGATTCCTGGGCTTGCCCTTCCCGGAGAAGTACGGCGGCGGCCAGAAACCTATTTTAACTTGCATTATCGCTTGGGAGGAGCTGGCCCGGGCCTGCGCTTCTACCTTCCTATCCTGTGGCCTCAGCCCTCTCCTGTGTGGAATGGCCATTCATCTTTTTGGTAGCGAAGACCAGAAGAAAAGATACCTGGTCGACTTAATCAGCGGCGGAAAAATCGGCGCCTATGCCCTGAGCGAACCCCATTGCGGCTCGGATACCGCAGCCTTGAAGACCGAAGCCAGAAAGGAAGGCAGAACCTATATCCTCAACGGGACAAAGGCTTTCGTAACCAACGGCCCTATCGCTGATTTTGTCATTCTTTTTGCCAAAACAAACCCTGAAGCCCAGCCGGACCAAAAGATGAGCGCTTTTATCGTGGGAAAAGGGACCCCTGGTCTTTCCGCCGGGCCGAGCCTCGACAAACTCGGAGCCCGGGGTGCGCCCGTTTCGGAATTGATTCTAAAAGAATGCCCGGTGCCGGAAGATCACTTATTGGGCGTGGAAGGAAAGGGTTCCAGCTATGCGGCCAAAGTCAATCAGTTTGGCCGCCTGGGTTACGCGGCCTACAGCCTGGGCGTGAGCCAGGCCTGCCTGGAGGAATCGATCAAGTATGCTCAGGGGAGGCAGGCTTTCGGCAGAACCATTGCCCATTTTCAGGAAGTAAGCTTCAAGGTGGCGGACATGCAGATGTTCGTGGACACCGGGCGTCTTCTGACCTACCGCGCAGCCTGGATGATGGACCAGGGGATGGAGGCCTCTACGGATATCTCCATCGCCAAACTCTTCATTTCCGAGGCGGCGACCTGGTGTGCGACGAATGCCGTCCAGATTCACGGCGGCTATGGCTTCCTCAAAGGCTATAAAGTTGAGCGGCTCTACCGGGATGCCAAACTGGGTGAGATCGGGGAAGGAACTTCCGAGATGCAGCGCCAGACCATCGTCCGCAGCCTGTTGGGAGAAGGGTATTGATAAATTCAGGCAATATATTAAAATTCAGAATACAGGTCTCAGCAAGAGAGGTAGAGATTGGGTCCCCTGGCAGACATTAGAGTGGTCGATTTGACGCGGTTTTTGGCAGGTCCTTTTTGCACCATGCTCCTGGCCGACATGGGCGCCGATGTCATCAAGATCGAAACTCCGGGGCACGGCGACGACGCCCGAAATCAGGGGCCGGTCATCAAGGGAGAAAGCTGGTATTTTGTGGGGATGAACCGAAACAAGAGAGGTATGACCCTGGACTTGAAAGCCAAAGAGGGTAAGGAGATATGCCTCCAATTGGTCAAGAGGTCCGATGTGGTGGTGGAAAATTTCCGCCCAGGGGTCATGCGCAACTTAGGCCTTGATTACGAAGCTCTAAAGAAAGTGAACCTGGGCATCATCTATTGCGGGATTTCCGGATTTGGGAAGGATGGCCCCCACGCTCTTCGCCCGGCTTTTGATTTTATC
The DNA here is from genome assembly GCA_964421095.1 of uncultured Syntrophaceae bacterium. Taxonomy (GTDB): domain Bacteria; phylum Desulfobacterota; class SM23-61; order SM23-61; family SM23-61; genus CAYQWO01. The sequence goes on along the minus strand of CAYQWO010000200.1, from coordinate 4,959 downwards.
GCTCAGGGCATTTCGGGTTTCATGAGTGTCACTGGATTTCCAGACCGCGAGCCAGTGAGGACGGGAATTCCCATCTCTGACTCTGTGGCCGGGATCTACGGGGCCTATGGAATCCTCGTCGCTCTGATGGCCAGACAGCGCACTGGAAAAGGGCAGGAGATTCAGACTTCCCTGGTGGATGGGATGATCAGCATCCTGAGCTTCCAGGCGGATCACTATTTCGGTACGGGAAAGGTCGCAGAGCGCGGGGGGAATGATCATCCAGTAGCTTCTCCTTACGGCACCTTTAAAGCCCTGGATGGGTACATCAACATTGCTCCCGCCGGTGAGCCTATGTGGGAAAGGCTCGCCCAAGCCCTCGGGCTGAAAGATCTGCTCAATGACGTCCGCTTTCGGACCAATGAACTAAGACGTCTTAACCGTAAAGAGCTCAATGAGATTATCAATGATATAACCCGTAAACGGACGATGGCGGAGTGGATTGAATACCTGAACAAGGAGGGGGTTCCCTGCGGTCCCATCTACAATCTGGCCCAGACCTTTGAGGACCCGCAGGTTAAACACCAGGAGATGGTCTTAGAGCTGGTCCAGCCTTCTGGAAAGGTAAAAACTCTTGGGTTCCCTGTCAAGATGAGTGATACCCCGGCCAGGGTCTACCGCCCGGCACCTCAACTGGGACAACACACCGAGGAAATCCTCGCGGATCTGGGTTTCTCTGGCGAGAAGATCAAAGAATTAAGAGAAAAAGGCGTGATCTGACCCCCGGGGTCAGTTTCTGTATTTTGGTCCTTCTTTGTCATTTTTGCGGAAGCAGTCCCGCCTTCGGCGGGATGGATTCCCGCTGAAGTTTACCCTCGTGAAAGCGGGGGCGGGAATGACCAACGAAAAATGCAGGAGTGACAAACGAAAAATCGTCCGGAGGGATTGAGGCCCAGGGACACAGGCTATCTCAAGGAGGTTTATGAATGGATAAATCCAATGTGGTCATTCGGGAAGTTATGCTACGGGATGGTTTGCAGAACATCCCCGACTTTATCCCTACGGAGGCGAAGGTTGAGCTTTTCCGGCTGATCGTTGCCAGCGGCCTTCGGAACATCGAAATTACCTCTTTTGTCAGCCCCAAAGCCATACCCCAATTTCGAGATGCACCCCAGGTGGCCCAAACCATATTGAAGATGAAGCGGGAAGATGTTGAGATTTCGGCTCTTGTCCCCAACTTGAAGGGGGCTGAGAATGCCCTGCAAAATGGGATGCGCAAGCTGGGTTTCTTCATGTCCGTGAGTGAGTCCCATAATATCAGTAATGTAAGGCGGACTAGGGCAGAATCCATCGATGAACTGAAAAAGATCCTGGAGCTGAGAGAGAAATATCCTGACATGGTGGTTAAAGCTGGGATGCCCTGCGTGTTCGGTTGCCCCTTCGAAGGGAAGATCGAAGCTGAGGTTACCCTGGGTTTTCTCCGCCTGTTCTATCAACTTGGAATCCGGGACATGTCAATTGCGGATACTGTTGGCTTCGGAAACCCAAAAGAGGTGGGAGAGATGTCCCGGCTCTGCGTGACTGAGTTCCCAGACGTCACTTTTTCGATTCACCTGCACAACACCCGCGGATTGGGTCTGGCCAACTCCCTGGCCGCTTTCGAGAAGGGGATTCGCATCCATGATGGGGCCATCGGAGGGCTGGGCGGCTGCCCCTTTGCGCCGGGGGCGAAGGGAAATACTTCCACAGAAGACCTGGTGTTCATGTTTGAAGAGATGGGCGTCAGTACCGGAGTAAAAATGGAGGATCTCCTGAAAGCGTCCCGGTACTTCCAGACTGTGAAGAAGGATGTTGAATTTGCGAGCAGCATCCTGGAAGTGGGGGTTCCCGTTCCCAAAGGAGCCATCACCAAGGATGGTTCGGAACAGAGATGGAGTATTTAGGCCAAGAATGACCGGAAATGGCGTAGGAGGGGCCATGAAGTGAAGACTTCAACAAGCGGGTTGAATTCAAAATTAATGGGGAGGTGGAGGATGAAAAGATTTTTATTGGGAGCCGCGATTTTCTTGCTGGTATTGGTCGTGGGCGGAGGGGTCTCATTGGCCGCTTCGTACCCAAGCAAGGCCGTTGAATTTATTGCCCCGGCTAGCCCTGGAGGAGGTTGGGACCTTACCTGCCGGGCAAGCGCCAAAGTACTGCAGGAGTCGAAGATTGTGAATGTGCCGATCACAGTGTTCAACAAACCCGGTGGGTCCGGTGCTGTGGTGTTCAATGATATCGTCCGCAACCGTAGAACCGATGACCACGTGCTCATTGCCTTCTCATCGGTTTTAACCTCGCAGCTGGCCCTGAAGAATATTAAGGCTACTTACAGAGACATTACTCCCATTGCCTCCATGGTGGTAGATTACGGCGTCCTGGCCGTGAAAAAGGACTCGACCTATAAAGATTTGAAATCTATCCTGAGCGCCATGAAGAAAAATCCCGCAGTAGTAAGCTGGGCCGGAAGCTCCCCCCCAGGAGGCCTGGATCATTTCAAGCTCTGCCTTCTGGCCCAGGCCTATGGAATACAACCCAAGGACCTTCGTTACGTTGCCTTCCAAGGAGGGGGGGAAGCCCTCCAATCTTTGCTGGGCGGGCATACGGCCGGGTTTGTGGGGGATGCTGCCGAGATTGCCGCTCACAGTGAGGCCGGTACCGTGAAGCCCGTGGTCATTCTGTCCCCCCAGCGCCTTCCTGGAGTCTACAAAGATACCCCCACCGCCAAGGAGCTGGGCTTGGATGTTGTATCGGGAAACTGGCGAGGGTTCTACGGTCCGCCAGAGATGCCCAAAGAAGCAGCCGCCTATTGGGAGCAGGCTCTGGCCAGGATGGTTAAGGAACCCGGATGGAAAAGGGTGATGGAACAAAATGCCTGGGTCGAGTTGTTTCAGATCGGAGACACCCTACGGGCGTTCCTGGACAAGGAACTTGCCAGCCAGGAAAAGATCCTTAAGGATTTGGGCATCATCAAATGACCTCTGGAGACCGCATCTGGGGGATCGTGATACTGATCTTTGGGGGTGTCTATTTAATTGAGGGATTCCGTATCCCAGAGGCCGTCATCGGGGATCCTCTCGGCCCACGAATTTTCCCCACGATTTTAGGGTGCTCGATGGCTGCTTGCGGGGCTTATCTGATCATCAAACCAGAGGGTGGGGGGGTGCAGCCTATCCTGGTTCGGCGTTCCTTTATCCAGGTTCTTTTCCTTTGCGCCCTTTTACTCCTTTATGCCATAATCCTCCCTTGGTTGGGCTACCTTCCGGCAACTTTTTTGCTCCTCTTGATTGCCGCCATGATCATGGGAGAACGCTCTTTCACCCGAGGCCTGGTGATCTCCGCTGTTTTCAGTGCGGGGGTCTTCCTTCTCTTTACCCGGGTTTTGACTATTCCCTTGCCGCTGGGTCTTCTCAAAACCCTCGGTTTCGGGTGAGGAGCGAAAAATGATGGACATCCTTCAAAATTTATTGTTCGGTTTCACGATTGCCCTGGAGCCCATCAACATTCTATATGCTTTCCTTGGTTGCTTGGTCGGTACGCTCATTGGCGTCCTTCCCGGGATCGGCCCAGCCGGGGGTATGGCCCTGCTCATTCCGTTAATTTACGGGAAGTCGCCGGCCAGCGCCGTGATTTTGCTCGCCGGCATTTATTACGGGGCCATGTATGGAGGATCGACTACTTCCATTCTGCTGAACCTCCCGGGAGAAGCCGCTTCTGTGGTCACGACCCTGGACGGCTATCAAATGGCCCGGCAAGGGAGAGCGGGTCCTGCTCTCTGTATCGCGGCCATCGGCTCTTATATCGCCGGGACGGTGAGCGTGATTTTTCTGATGCTCGTCGGTCCCCCCTTAGCTCATTTCGCTCTGCGTTTCGGGCCCGCGGAGAGCTTTGCCCTGATGATCTTCGGCCTTTCCACCGTGAGCAGCCTCGCGGGCCGGTCTTTGATCAAGGGGGCCGCCTCAACAATCTTCGGTTTGATGTTAGCCACGATCGGCTTAGACATTCCCACCGGTCTACAACGGTACACCTTTGGCATTGACAAATTGATGGAGGGGTTTGACATTATTGTGGCGGCCATTGGCCTCTTCGCGGTTTCGGAAATCTTTATGGGGCTGGAAGGGGTCAGCGCTGGAACGCTGGAACGGGTGAAGGTCTCACGCATTTGGCTTTCCTTACAAGATTTCCTGCAGAGCCTGGGAGCGATCATCCGGGGAACTTTCTTGGGGTTCATCGTCGGGGCCATACCCGGGGCCGCCCATGTGACAGCTTCTTTTTTCTCGTACACTCTGGAGAAGAAGTTCAGCAAACACCCTGAGCGCTTTGGCCAGGGGGAGATTCGCGGAGTCGCGGGGCCGGAGTCCGCCAATAATGCTGCGGCCTCGGGGGCATTGCTTCCCCTCCTAACTCTGGGCCTCCCGGCATCGGCTGTAACTGCAGTCCTCTATGGCGCCCTGATGATGGTGGGGATTAAGCCCAGTCCTTTTCTTTTCCAAAGAAATCCGGATGTGATCTGGGGTTTGGTAGCCAGCATGTATGTGGGAAACATCATGCTCCTCATTTTGAATTTACCCCTGGTGGGCGTCTTCATACGCATTCTGAGCATCCCTCCCCGCTGGCTTTTCCCCATTGTCCTGGCGGTCTCGTTCGTGGGAGTTTACAGCGTCCACAATTCAGCTCTTGACCTGATCTTGGCCAGTCTGCTTGGCCTGATCGGCTACCTGATGCGTAAGTTCGAATTTCCCCTTGCCCCAGTCATCCTGGGGTTGGTCCTGGGAGACCTGTTGGAGCAGTCTATACGCCAGGCTTTGATGATCTCCGGGGGAGAGGTGGGAATTCTCTTCCAGAGCGCCATCTCTAAGACGCTTTTCGGCTCGGCCGTCTTTGTGGTGGTCGCCCCAAAACTGATGCAAAGTCTGCGAGACTGGAGAACAAGAAAAAAAA
>CAYQWO010000199.1:0-6745 GCA_964421095.1 uncultured Syntrophaceae bacterium | reverse complement strand
ATTCTTCCTGGGGCCGCTTCTTTCGCCAAGCCCATCAAGGTCCTGGCCCAGTTTCCCATGAGCGGCCCGGTGGGCAGCCTACCCGAATTTGGTTGGGGGTTCATCGACGGCATGGATTACATCAACGGCCGGGGAGGGGTGAACGGGAAACCCATCACCTACTTCTTAGAAGATATGCGCTACAGCCCCACGGTGGAGGTGGCCAACTTCATGCGTTATGCGGCTGCCGAGAAGCGGGATGAATTCCTCCTGGCTTCCGGCTACATCACGGGCGGTCTCAAGCCGCTGATCGACAAGGTCAACAAGGAGGAGCGCATCCCCTGGCTGGATGGATCGTATTCCACGGAGATCTTCGGTCCGGAAGGTGGGCCCTCGAAGTATCCTTATTATTACTCCCTGGGGGCCACATATGGCGACCAAATGCGCGTTCTTCTGAACTGGATCAAGGAAGATTCCAGAGGGAAAGGCAGAGTGGCCATTGTTTATAGCCCCACAGAGTGGGGCCGGGACCCTCTGGAAATGACCCGAGCTCATGCCAAAAAGATCGGGCTACAAATCGTCGCTGAGGAAGAATATGCTTTTACGGCCACGGATGCCACGCCTCAGGTGACCAACGTGCGCAAGGCCAAGGCGGAGTACGTCTTCTACCATGGTTACTCTGGGGCCGCGCCCTACACGGCCATCTTTATGAAGACCGCCAGACAGTACTTGAAGAAAGCCACCATACTGGGAACCCACTACACTACGGGACAATACCCCATCCTGATCTGTGGAAAAGCGCTTGATGGGATGGTCGGAGCCGCAACTCGGCCCCAGGTCGATGACTTGACTAACCCCATGGTGAAGATGTCCCATGAATTCGCTGAGAAATACAAACGAAAAGACGGCATCAAGGACATGTTCTTATACATGGAGGGGCTGACCTATGCCCTGATCTTCCACGAAGCCCTCAGCCGAGCGGATACCGCCAAGGAATTAACCCGCGAGGGGGTGAAAAAGGCCCTGGATAACATGGTTTGGGACTACTACGGTCTCTTCGCGGGCCGGGGTTTTTCTTATAAGTCTCACACCATCCCTATGGTGAGGATTTACCGCTGTAAGGTTGAAAAGGAAATCGAGATGGCGGGGAAGAAAGTCGGTGTGGGAACTTGGTTGCCCCTCAGCCCTTGGATCAATACGGATATCGAGTTGAAGTAGGAGAATTCACCCCCTTCCAATTCGCGCTGTAGGGGCGACTGGCCGGTCGCCCCTACTCCATGGAAGAAAAGAGAGGGAGTTTTTGCGGGAAGCCAGCATAAGAGGGTTCTTGAAAAAATGATCGACCTGGTCCAAACACTGGGAGCCGGTCTGCTGATCGGCTGTGTCTATGGCCTCTTGGGCCTGGGCATTGTCATCATATTCCGGGCCTCGGAGGCCTTTAACTTTGCCATCGGCGAGTTCCTGGTCGTCGGCGCTTTCCTTTTTTACATTTTTTTCTTTGACCTGCATCTTCCCTTTCTGCTCGCTCTTCCCCTGGGGCTCTTGGCCGCGGGAGCCATGGGGGCGATCGTCGAGCGCCTTTCCATCAAACCCCTGCTGGGGCGTTCAGCTCTGTCAATGACCATCATCACCCTCGGACTGGCCAGCGTGCTCCGGGCCTCTGTGCAGCTTATCTTCGGCGCCCATTCCTATTCTTTCTTCCTGGAATTGCCAGACACCAGCCTGGAATTCGGCAGCCTGCTCTTTCCTTCGGAACGGGTCTGGGCTGGTTTGTTATCGGTGGTCGCTTTCGGGCTCATTCTCTTCTTTCTTTTTCGCACCCGCTGGGGGGTGGCCATCCGGGCCACCTCGGAAAGCCAGTCGAAGGCCATGGCCTTCGGCATCGATGCCCGGTTCATCCTCCTTATGGTCTGGGCCCTGAGCTCCATGTGCATCGCCGTGGCCGGAGTCATGATCTCTAACTTTGGGGCGCTCTCTTACCTGACGGGGATCGCCGGCCTGCGGGCGATCCCCGTTGTGCTCATCGGCGGTATGGATAGCATCGGCGGAGCCCTTATCGGCGGGCTAATCGTCGGCCTCTGCGAGGCCTTGGTGGGCAGTTACATCGAGCCCCTGGGCCTCGTGGGTTTCAAGGACGTCGCTCCTTATCTTCTTCTGCTCATAGTGCTTTTTATCCGTCCGTATGGACTTTTCGGGACTGTGCGGATTGAGAGGGTCTGAGGTGCTCTCCGTCGAAAACCTCCGGGTGGTCTACCATGACGTCATCTCCATCCTCAACGGGGTCTCCCTGAAAGCAGCCGGGGGGGAGATTTCCGTGATCATCGGAGCCAACGGTGCCGGGAAGACCACGCTACTGCGAGCCATCAGCGGCATGCTCGACCTGTACGAAGGCGACGTCATCGAAGGGGACATCAAAGTCGGGAATTCTTCCATTCGGGGGCTGGACAGCACGGACATCATCAAAAGGTATGGGTTGACCTACGTGATGGAGGACCGCCCGGTTTTCTGGTACCTGACCATTGAGGAGAACTTGGCCGCGGCGGCTTACTCCCGCTGGGATGGGGCAGTGAAGGCAGACATGGAGAAAGTCTTCCGGTATTTCCCGGTCTTGAGAAACCTGCGAAGTCAAAAAGCTGGCTACACCTCCGGGGGGGAGCAGCAGATGCTGGCCATCGGCATGTCCCTGATGACCCGGCCTAAGATCCTCCTCTTCGACGAACCCTCCTTAGGATTGGCCCCCTTAGTCACCGAGGAGCTCTTTCGCATCATCCAGCAACTTAACCAAGAGGGTCTGACGGTGGTCCTGGTGGAGCAAAATGCCCACGCCGCCCTAGGCATCGGCCACCATGGCTACGTCCTGGAGAACGGGCGGGTGGTTCTGGATGGGCCGGCCGCGGCGCTCCTGGATAACGAAGACGTCAGGGAATTCTACTTGGGCGCCGGGGCCAAGGAGCGCAGGAGCTACCAGGACGCGAAGCGCTACAAGCGAAGGAAGCGATGGCTGTAGAAGATCGAGATGGGTTTCTAAAAATTCAGGACCTGAACCTCTCCTTTGGTGGGGTCAGGGTCCTGCACGAAGTGAGCATATCCATAAAAGCGGGCGAGATCTTCGCTATCATCGGCCCCAATGGCGCCGGGAAGACCAGTCTGCTGAACTGCATCAACGCCCACTACCGGCCCCAGCAGGGAAAGATTTTCTTCCAGGGGGAAGACATCACTTCGCTGCAGCCGCACACCATCGCCCAGCGGGGAATTGCCCGCACCTTCCAGAAAGTGGAGCTTTTCCGGGGCATGTCCGTCCTGGATAACATCAAGCTCGGCCGCCACTTCCGGATGCGCTCGTCCTTGCTGGGAAGTTTCCTGCGCTGGCCATCCGCCGTGGCTGATGAGCTGCGCCATCGCCAGGAGATCGAGGAGGAAATCATCGACTTCATGGGCCTTTCCGGCGTGCGCTATACCATCGTAGACACCCTGCCGCTGGGGGTGCGCAAACGAGTGGACATGGCCAGAGCCCTGGCCATGAAGCCCAAGCTTCTTCTCCTCGACGAAGCCATGGCCGGCATGGCTGTGGAAGAGAAGGAAGACATCGCCAGCTACATCCTGGACATCCACCGGGACTTGGGCGTGACCATTGTTTGGATCGAACACGACCTCGCGCCGGTAATGGACCTTTCGCAGCGGGTCACTGTTTTGAACTTCGGGGAAAAGATCGCCGAAGGGACGCCGAAAGAAGTGCAGCAAAACCCCTTAGTCATAGAAGCTTACTTGGGCCGGAAGAAGGAAATTTGAGGAGGACCCTTGGCGCGGAACCTGATTGAACTCCTGATCCGGAATGCGCAGGAATTTCCCCAGCGCCCGGCTCTGCGGGAGAAACGGTACGGCGTTTGGACGCCCACGAGCTGGCAGAAATTCGCCGCCGAAGTGGAACAATTTGCCCTCGGCCTGAAAGCTTTGGGATTGGCCGAGAAAGAAACCGTGGCGGTGGTGGGGGACAATAAGCCCCAATGGATCACCGCGGAGTTCGGGACCATCGCCGCCGGGGCCGTGATCACCGGAATGTACCCTGACTGCCTGGCCGAGGAGGTTCTTTACCTTATCACTTACTCCGACGCCCGCATAGTGGTTCTCAGCGACCAGGAGCAGGTGGATAAGATCCTCAAAGTCTGGCCCAAAATTGCCCAGATGGTGAAATGCGTCGTCGTCTGGGATTCGCGAGGCATGAGCCATTACTACGCCGAGCATCCCTTCTTACGGCGCTTCGAGAAAGTGCTGGAGATCGGCGCCAGGGAGAGGAAGAACTGGCCCGATTTCCTCCGCCGTGCCGCCCAGGCCATGCGGCCGGACGCTCCAGCCATGATGCTTACAACTTCCGGAACGACAGCCCTGCCGAAGTTGGCGGTCCTCAGCCACGAGAACTTTCTCTTCGCCGGCGAAAATTACGGCAAAGTTGTCCCCATGGAGATTGACGACCAACTTCTTTCCTTAGCCCCCCTGCCCTGGATCGGCGAGCAGCTCTACGCCGTGGTCCGCTGGCTGATGAGCGGAGCCTGTTATAATTTTCCCGAAGAACCCGAGACCCTGCGCCGCGACCTCATCGAGCTCCAGCCCTCCTACTTCGGCGGAACGCCCTCACGCTGGGAGGACCTGGTTTCTGTCATCCAGGCCGCCATGGATAACGCCGATCCCCTAAAAAGAAGCCTCTACCAATTGGCTTTCCGCTTGGCCCTGAAGCGCACCGAGATGGAACTGGCCGGGAGAAGCCCCGGGTGGAGGTTGAGGCTGTTGTCGGATCTCCTGCACTTCGCCATCCTCCGGCCATTGCGCAACCGGGTGGGCCTGGCCCGGGTGAAGATGGCCGTGACCGGTGGCGGGGCCATCTCCCCCGAGGTGTTCAAGTACTTCAAGTCTTTGGGCATTGATATCCGGCAGGTTTACGGCCAGAGTGAATGCGCCGGGATCGCGACCACGCATCGTGATGGGGATGTGCGGCCGGAAACGGTAGGCGTGCCCATTCCCGGAGTAGAAGTGAAGGTCTCCGATCAGGGGGAGATCATGATCCGGGGCAGGTCCATCATGCTCAGTTATTATAAAAATGAGAAAGCCACCCGGGAAGCTTTCACGCCGGATGGCTTTCTGCGCACCGGCGATGCCGGATATTTCGGGGAGGACGGGCATCTTTACATCTTTGACCGGTTTAAAGACATCATGACCCTGGCGGATGGAACGCGCTTCGCGCCCCAGGACATCGAGACCCGGCTGAAATTCAGCCCCTACATCAAGGAGGCGGTAATCTGCGGGGCCAATCAACCCTATGTCACGGCCATCGTTTCCATCGACCTGGAGAACGTGGGCAATTGGGCCAAAAAGCGGGGAATCTCTTACACGACGTACCAGGATCTCTCCCAGAGGCCGGAAGTTTACGAGCGGGTGGGGGAAGAGATCCGCAAGCTCTGCCAGCGGTTCCCCCCAAACATGCGGGTCCGGAGATTTGCCATCCTCCTCAAAGAGCTCCATCCGGACGATGAGGAGCTCACCCGGACGCGGAAGGTGCGCCGCGGGTTGATTTATGAGCGTTACAAACCTCTGATCGCAGACCTCTACCAGCCGAAGAAGGAACACCCCCTGGACGTGCAGATCCGCTATGAGGATGGACGGATTTCCACTTTCAAAGGGCAGGTAGCCATCGCCGAGGTGACGCCCTGAAATCTTTATCCGACCTCTACAACCAGTACTTCGCCTCCACGGCCATCTTCAGCCATCGGCAGGATGAGCGCATTTTCCGCACCCGCTTCAAACGATTTTTCCTGGTTATTTTTTTCATCCTGATCGGACTCTCCCCGCTCTATTGGAATGAATATAATTTTTACATTATGAATTTAGTCCTGGTCAACCTGATCGCCGCTCTGGGCCTCAATTTGCTCATCGGCTTTACGGGTCTCCTTTCCCTGGGACATGCGGCCTTCCTGGGCGTTGGCGCTTACACCTCCGCTCTCCTGATCAGTCATTTTGGGATGCCGCTGCTCCTGAGCGTCCTCTGCGCCGGGTTCGTGGCCGCCGGCCTAGGCCTGCTCGTGGGCATCCCTTCCTTACGCATCAAGGGCTTTTACTTGATGGTGGCCACCCTGGCCTTCCAGTTCCTCATCGAATATGGCATCATCCACTGGGAGAGTCTGACCCGGGGCATTCGGGGGATCGAGCTTCCCACGCCCCATTTCTTCGGCCTACCGCTGGGCAAGCATTATGCCTATTTCTACTTTCTCTTCCTTCTCTCCGCCTTCCTCATGTGGGGCCTGAAGAATCTCAACCGCTCCAAGATCGGGCGGGCTTTCGTGGCCATCCGGGACAACGACGTTTCCTCGGAGATCATCGGCATCCCCGTCTTTCGCTACAAGCTCCTCGCTTTCGCCATCAGCTCTTTTTATGCGGGCATGGCCGGGGCGCTGTTCTCCGCCTTGCAGCGGAGCGCGATTCCCGAGGATTACACCTTCCTGAAATCCATCGAATTCTTGGCCATGGTGTTGATCGGCGGGCTGGGGAGCTTGCTGGGAACGATCTTCGGAGTTCTCTTCGTCACCATGGTGCCGGAGTTCTTGAACGTGGGGGTGTCTATCCTGGCCAAGCGCTACGACCCCAATATCACCATCTACCTCGGGCCGGTCAAGGATTTCACCTTTGGCCTGCTGATTATCCTCTTTATTATCTTAAAGCCCGAGGGCCTCGTCGGGGTTTGGGTGCGCCTCCGTGATTACTTCCGCATCTGGCCCCT
>CAYQWO010000198.1:2352-6759 GCA_964421095.1 uncultured Syntrophaceae bacterium | reverse complement strand
TTTTTATTGGTAGGCGGTGGGGGAATTGAACCCTCGACCTCCGGTATGTGAGACCGGCGCTCTAACCGTCTGAGCTAACCGCCCTTATATCAAATAAATGCCTAAAGTGCACTAAAATGTCTAAAATTAAGGATATAAAAACCTGCGGGAAAAGTCCAGCTTTTTTTCCAGCCTTTTATACCATAAATCTCCCTCCAGGTGAATCTCGCCAACATTCCCCTTGAATTCTACCTCCCCTCTGGTAAAATAGGCTGGCTTATTCGACATGCGCGCTGAAAAGCATTATAGGATCGCTGACGCTCGGCCTTTGTCCATGGTCAAGAAAAGTCCCAAATCTTTCCAGTCCCTGCGAGCTTTCTTTTTCGTCCTCAAACGGGAAAGATTCTTTTTCATCCTCGGAATTACCCTGGTAATCCTATTCGGAGGAGCGATATCCTTCTATCTTTTGGAACATAAGGTAAATAAAGAAGTAGGCAATTTGGGTGATGCCATATACTGGGCGATCATTTCCATGACCACCACAGGGTACGGCGACGTTACGCCCTCCACTTCTGCGGGGCGGGTCACCGCCGCGATCGTCGTCCTTTCAGGCTTGGTTTTACTTTCAATCGTCACCGCCACGGTGGCTTCCGTGTTTGTGGAGAAAAAAATCCGAGAGGGGAAAGGATTGGAGACCATCAAATTCAAAGATCATATCGTTCTCTGCGGCTGGAATAGTAATGCCCTGGAAGCCGTGGAAGGCCTGATTCGATCCATGCCAATGAAAAAGCTTCACCTGGTTCTGGTCAATGAGCTTTCGGAGGATGAGGTGGAGTCGGTGAAATATAAATTCCAGGACCACGAATTGCGGTTTCTCCGGGGGGACTTCACCCGCGAGGATGTCCTGGCCCGGGCCAACATCGCCCAGGCCCGGTCGGCCATCCTTCTGGCGGATACTTCGGGCCAGCATTCTCTGGAAAAAGCCGATGAGCGGACCATCCTCGGCACCTTGGCCATTAAATCGATGGCCCCGGACGTAAAGACCTGCGCCGAGCTCCTCAACCCGGAAAACAAGGAACACCTCAGGCGGGCCAATGTTGACGAGATAATCGTACGGGGGGAACACATCGGCAATCTACTGGCCGGCGCCGCCACTTCCCCGGGATTGCCCCGGGTCATTTCCAGCCTTCTTTCGCCCGAGGAGGAGAACAATCTGTGGAAGGTGCCGATCCCGCCCCGTTTTATCGGGAAGCCTGCGGGCGAGCTCTCAGCTTATTTCAAGAAAGAACACCAAGCCCTGCTCATCGCTCTGCTCACGGAGCGGAAGGGGTTGGCTTTGGAGAATATCCTCACCGACGATTACTCGGCCATCGACCAGTTCATTAAGAGAAAGTTTGAGGAAGCGGGAAAGGATTATTTCAGCAAGAAGGACCGGATCATTGCCACCCTCAACCCGGCAGACGACATCCTTCTCACAGAGGATGACTCGGCGGTGGTCATCGCTCGCAAGCAACCCTGAGTGGGGGAGATCGTATGGAAGAAGAAAAGCTCCTGAAAGCGATTCCCATCCTGCAGGATCTCGATGAAGAAGAGCTCCGCCAGGTCCTGAAAATTGCTCGCCGCGTTCAGTTTCCCCGGGGGAAAGTGATCCTAAAAGAAGGGGAGACCGGCGAGACCATGTACATCATCGAGGAAGGCATGGTGGAAATCTCCAAGACCCTGATTATGAAGCAGGGAGGGGAAGACTTCCAGGGTCGGGATAAAATTCTCACTAAGCTCTCGGCGGAAGACCATGCGGTTTTCGGGGAGGTTGCCCTATTTGAACAGAGCCAGCGCACAGCCACTGTTGTGGCGCTGACCGACTGCCGGATGCTGGAGATTTCCAAGCGCGACTTCCTCAGGCTGGCCGAGGAGAACCCCCGCATCGGCTATAAGATTACCCGTAACATCGTTCAACTCCTTTGCTCGCGCTTGCGCAAGGCCGATGAGGACACGATTAAACTGACCACGGCTCTCTCCATCGCCTTAAGCCGGTAACCACCTTTGCCTTGCGGATTGCGGATCGCAGATTTTGGATTTCGCATTGCAGATGGCCATTGAGCGAATGAGATGGAAGATGTTTTTTCTTTTTTGCCTTTTGCCCCTTTTCCCTGCTAAAATGGTTCCCAAAAATTAGGCACTTTCCACTTTCGCCGTGGCCTGGTTTATTGTTAGACTCTGGCAATACTAAAAATTCAATGGAGAAACGATATGAAATTGGAAGTAAATCTGCAGCAGGGCTTTGTATTCAAAGCCGTTTGCGGGGGGCATGAAGTTTTCGCTGATCAACACCAGGCGGAGGGTGGAACCGACCAGGCGATGACCCCAGCGGAGCTGTTTATCGCTTCTCTGGGAACCTGCATCGGCGTTTATGCGGTGAGATTTTGTAGCCGCCATAATCTGCCGACAGCAGGGCTGAAGGTTTCGTTGGATTGGACTGTGGTCAAAGACCCCTGGCGTATCGGGGCGATAAGAGCCGAGATCCACTACCCCCATGACATTCCGGAAACAGAGAAAAAGGGACTCCGGCGCATGGCGGAGGCCTGTTTCGTTCATGAGTCCATCGTCCATCCGCCGGAAATCGTCGTTGAATTGAAGTAAAAAATTTGCCACAGAGGACACCATCTTTTATTTTCAACGCCTCGGTCTTCCTTATGGCCTCTGGGGCAATAGACGAAAGGTGGTAAACTGAAAAATCTAATCGACGTCGCCAAGGGAGATATCCCCGCCGATCTTCTGCTCAAAAATGCCCAGGTGGTCAACGTCTTCAGCGGGGAGATTTACGCCACCAACGTGGCCATCGCCGAAGAATGGATTGCCGGCGTAGGCCAGGAATATGGGGACGGGAAAGAAGTCATAGATCTTACCGGCCTCTATCTCCTGCCGGGTTTTATCAACGGCCATTTTCATCTGGAAAGTTCGCTTTTAACCCCCGCCGAATATGCGCGTCTGGCCCTGGCCCATGGGACCACGACGGTCATTCTCGATCCCCATGAGATTGCCAACGTCCTTGGCCTGCCAGGGATCCAGGCTCTCATCGATTCCAGTAAAGATCTGCCCTTGGACTATTTCTTCATGGCTCCTTCCTGCGTTCCAGCCACCCCCTTGGAAACGGCTGGAGCCTTCCTCCCGTCCACGGACGTCGAAAAACTCCTGAAGAATAATAGGGTATTGGGCCTGGCGGAGATGATGAACTACCCGGGTGTGCTGCGAAAGGACCCGGAGGTCCTCAGAAAAATTCAAGCAGCCCAGAAAATGGGCAAAGCCATCGACGGGCATGCCCCTCTCCTCTCCGGCAAAGAGTTAAACGCCTACGTTGCCTCGGGGAACGAATCCGATCATGAATGCACGCGCAAGGAAGAGGCTGAAGAAAAAATCCGGCTGGGAATGTGGCTGATGATCCGCCAGGGATCGGCCGCTAAGAATCTTCAGGACCTGCTCCCGGTGGTAACCCCCCAGAACAAGAACCGCTGCCTCTTCGTCCTCGATGACCTGGAAGCCCGCGACCTCATCGGGAAGGGAGAAATTGACCACCTTCTGCGCCAAGCTATTGGCCGGGGCCTCGACCCAGTGACGGCCGTGCAGATGGCCACCCTCAACCCTTGCGAGCGGTTTGGCCTGAAGGACCGGGGGGCCATTTCTCCGGGGCGAAGGGCCGATATCGTGGCAGTCTCGGACCTGGTTGGGTTCAATGTTCACTTGACTATAAAGAACGGTAAGATTGTTGCCCGGGAAGGGAAAGCGTATCCCCTTTTTAAACCCCTTTTTGATCCGAAGGTTTTTCAGACGGTCAAAATAAAACCCCTGAATGAATCGTCTTTCCATCTAAACCTGAAAGGAGAGAAAGCCTGGATCATCGGCCTCCTCCCCGATCAGATCCTCACCCGGAAACTTTGCCTGCCCGTCAAAAAAGATGACAAGGGAATGGTTATC
This sequence comes from uncultured Syntrophaceae bacterium, assembly GCA_964421095.1. Taxonomy (GTDB): domain Bacteria; phylum Desulfobacterota; class SM23-61; order SM23-61; family SM23-61; genus CAYQWO01. Next base: position 2,808 of record CAYQWO010000198.1, on the reverse strand, counting down.
TCTGACCCTGAATCTGATATCCTGAAGATCGCGGTCATCGAGCGGCATAAGGCTTCCGGGAATATCGGCCTTGGCCTGGTGAAGGGATTCGGCTTGAAACGAGGGGCGCTGGCCACTTCGGTCGCTCACGACTCCCACAACCTTGTGGTCGTTGGCGTCGCCGATGAGGAAATGAAGCAAGCGGTGCAGGAGGTTGAAAAGATGCAGGGTGGGTTTGTGGTCGTGGATCAAAAAGAGGTCAAAGCCTCTCTCCCCCTGCCAGTGGGCGGGCTCATATCTCTGGATGCTGCCGAGGGGGTTGCTTCCCAGATGGAAAAACTGACTCAGGCTGCCCGGGAAATCGGCGTGCTCCTGGAAAACCCCTTTCTTACCCTCTCTTTTATGGCCCTGCCCGTGATTCCGGAATTGAAGCTCACCGATAAAGGTTTGGTGGATGTTTCCCAATTCCGGATCATC
>CAYQWO010000198.1:0-2252 GCA_964421095.1 uncultured Syntrophaceae bacterium | reverse complement strand
GCCCATAGCCAATCGCCTATTTTATGTTGACCTTATCTCCTGGCGCATAAAGGCGGCATAGGAAAGGGCGAAAAACACCAGAGTAATGGCTATCAGAGAAATGAGGTGGGGAAAAACAAGGTAGACGCTCTCCGTGAACGGAAGGGGACTTTGAAAACGGGAAATCGACAGTCTTTCCAGCGGTCCCATTAAAAGAACCGTTTGCGTAGTTTTGCGTAGAGGATCTAAGATCGTGGTTGTCGCCTCGCTATACAGGCTCATCGGCGAGAGCAAGGAAAGCATTTTTTTCGTGTTTTCATGCTGCACCAATATTTCCGGGTGCCGCGCAGCGGCCTGTTGGTCCACGGGGGAAATCGCCTCGGCCAGAGGGGTGGCCATGAGGGGAACGGCATAGGAAAAAACGATCCAGCAGGCAATAGAAGCGAACAGGGAGGTGGCCGTGCTCCGGAAGACTACCGAAAAAAGGATGGAGATTCCCAGCCAGAAGGATATGTAGAAAATACTGATCAAGAAGTAGATCGTCAGACGCCAGATCTCTTCCGGGCCGGGGACGACTCCGATGAGGCGCAAGCCCAGTCCTGAGATCAGCAAAACGATGGCCAGCAAAAGGACGCTAATCGTGATCACTCCGGCCAGGAATTTCCCGTTGATGATGGAATCTCGATAGATCGGCTGGGAGACCAGTTTGCTCAGCGTCCGGGCGCTTCGCTCCCGGTTGATGGCATCAAAGCCCAGCAGGATTCCCATGAACGGGCCAAAGAAGGCGATAAAGGAAATGAGGGAGAAAAATTTCCCCGAGGAGGTGAAAAGCATCAAGAACACAAATGTCGGTTTGGCCACATCCTTCAGCTCATCTTTCAGCTGCGTTCCCACCATGAAAGCGATAATCAAACTGACCAGCAGGATGAGGGTAAAAGAGAGGATAAACCGAGTACTGCTGAAATGATCCCCCAATTCCTTGCGATAAATCGTGAGTAATCCCTTCACGGTTGGCCCTCCTTGAAATACTTCATATAAATCTCCTCCAGGCTGAATTTTTCCTTGCCCACTCCCAGCTTTTCCTTGGCCAAATCTTCGATGCGGCCCACGGCCACCATAGTCCCTTTAATCATAATCCCGACCCGATGGGAGATCTTCTGAACCTGGTCCAGGAGGTGGGAGCAAAAAAAGACCGTAATTTTCTTGTCCCGGCTCAGGGACTGGATGAGTTCCAGCATCTGGTTGGAGCCGTCGGGATCGAGCCCCAGCGTGGGCTCATCCAGGAAGACAACCTGGGGATCCTTGATCAGAACCTCGGCGATTCCCAGGCGCTGTCTCATTCCCCGGGAGTACTCCCCGACCTTTTTTTTCGGCTCCGGCTGGAGATCCACCACCTTCAGGAGCTCATCGATCTTGCGGTCGGCAACTTCATCGGGAATCCCATTCAGGCGGCTGATGTACTTCAAGTTTTCAGCCGCATTCATGTCGTCATAGAAACCAACGTTTTCGGGCAGATACCCCACCAGCTTTTTGACCTTGATGGGCTCCCGAGTCGGGTCAGAGCCACAGACCCAGGCCTTTCCGGAGGTGGGCTCGCTGAGACCCAGGAGCATGAGCAGAGTGGTCGTCTTGCCCGCCCCATTCGGCCCCAGAAACCCGAATATCTCCCCCTCAGCAATTTTCAGGGTCAGGTGATCAACGGCCACCTGTTCGCCATACACCTTGGTGAGCTCCTGGGTTTCAATGACTGTTTGCCTTTCCATCCTAACGCCTCCCTAACCACAGGAATAACCCGCCCAGCCCGCCAATGACCACCACGATGATGACTATGCCAATCCAACCCCAAGTGGCCGAAGCCTTCACCGATACCCGCATCTCCACCGTCTTGTTGCTGCCCTTCTCCCCGTCGACGCTAAGGCCAACGGAATAGTCCCCCACGAGCGCCTGGGCAAACGGGGTGACGGTCACCTCGACCTGCTTCATGACCCCAGGCTCCAGGGCGTCAATCTTCTCCGGCTTGAAATCCACCTTCCAGTTTTCCGGCTTGATTGAGCTGAAAGTTACGTTTCGGTTAATGGCGGAGCCGGTATTTTTCACAAATAGAGACATGATGGCGGGTTTCCCCGTGAGGGCCTCCAGCGAAAGAAGGCCGGTCGGAGTCCCGGCATCCAGCTTGTAGATCCCCGTAAGGACGACGGTAAGTTTCACCTCGGCTTTTTTGTCACCGGAACTCACCCAGACAAGGATCGGATAATTGCCGGCCATGGCCTCCT
>CAYQWO010000197.1:4238-6760 GCA_964421095.1 uncultured Syntrophaceae bacterium | reverse complement strand
TATGGCCATAAAGGTTCCCAAAGATCGGGAGGTACCCTTCGGGGCGATTACACCCGCTCCCGTAAAGCAGCAGGAGCTTTTCATCACCTCGAACTGGAGGATTTTCCGTCCGGTCATTGATCATGAAAAGTGTACGCGCTGTTTCACTTGTTACATTTCTTGCCCGGATTCCTGCTGGTCTTATAACGAGAAGGAAGATCAGATGGAATGGAACTGGAAGTTCTGCAAAGGCTGCCGGATTTGTGCCAACGAATGCCCGGTGGATGCCCTGACCGCGGTCCCGGAACTTGACTTTGAAGACGGCGTGGTTCGTCTGGAAAAACCCTTTTAAGGAAGAGGAGGAAATATTATGGCGCAAGAAAGAATGCTCAGCGGCTGCGCGGCGGCAGCCCAGGGGGCAAAATTTGCCGAAGTAGAGGTCATCTGTTCTTACCCCATCCGCCCCTATACTGCGATCATGATGGAGCTGGCGAGAATGGTCGCCAACGGTGAACTGGATGCGGAATTCATCCACGGGGAGGGGGAGCACGCCCAGGTCTCGGTCGTCTTAGGGGCTTCGGCGGCGGGCGCTCGGGCCTATACCGGGAGTTCTGGGGTGGGAGTGACTTATGCCTTTGAGGTTTATAGCCCGGCGGCCGGGGGGCGCTATCCTATACAGATGGCCATTGCGGACCGAACCCTCGACCCCCCGGGGGATTTTGGTTCGGAACATACCGATGCCATGTCCTGCCGTGACCAGGGTTGGCTAATGGGTTGGGCGGCCACACCCCAGGAGGTTTTTGATAATACATTAATCAATTACCGGGTAGGGGAGGATCCTCGCATAATGCTGCCCCAATTCGTATGTCAGGATGGATATTTCCTTTCCCATATCGCGGATAAGGTCATATTGCCGGAGAAATCTCAGGTGAGGGAGTTCTTACCTCCCTATAAGGCCCCCCATCCACTGAGTCCACTTTGTCCGGTTTCACACGGCCCACAGATCCGGCCCGATCAGGGAGCACCGATGGATGCGCAAAGGGCAGCGACTTTTCTGGAAGTCCCAGAGGTAATCGAGGAGGCTGTCGTGGATTTTAACCTAATTTTTGGCCGCAGTTATGACCCCTTCCTGGAAAAATATAAAATGGAGGACGCGGAAATCGCCTTCTTCATCCAGGGGGCTCATGCCAACACCTGCAAGTCGGCCATCTCTCACCTCCGCAATCAAGGGATAAAAGCAGGCATGGTGAGGCCGCGCTGGGTTCGTCCCTGGCCCACTCTTCAGATTGCCGAAGCATTCTCGCGCGTGAAAGCAGTGGCCGCGGTGGAAACCAGCACTTCTTACGGCGGGGCCATGCGGGGTGGAAACCTGATTCACGAGGTGCGGGCTTCGCTCTACGATCTGGACAATCGGCCGCTCGTGACATCTTTTATGGCCGGCCTGGGCGGGGATGTCATTTTGCTGGAAGATTTTTACTACATGGCGAAGGTTCTGACGCAGATGGTGAAAGATAAAAAGACCCATCAGCATGTTTACTGGATAGGGTTTGAAGAAGAAAAATAGGCTCATTTAGACTATCGAAGGAGGATTAGATGATGCAAGCATTTGATTATAAAAAACAGATCCTGGAACCGATCAAGTCTCTCCGGGCGGCCCCGAGAGAGGAGATGTATGTGTCCGGGCACCGAACCTGTGCGGGTTGCGGCCCGGCCCTGAATTACCGTCTCGTAGCCAAGTCTGCCGGGAAGGATACGATTTTTGTTGGACCGACCGGCTGCATGTATGTGGCCAATTCCAGTTATCTCTGCACCCCCTATGCGGTCTCCTGGATTCATGCGCAGATCACCAACGGGGGAGCCGTGGCTTCGGGGATTGAGGCCGCCTACAAAATAATGATGCGCAAGGGGAAATACGACGGCCCCTTCCCCAATGTCATCGTGATGGCCGGAGATGGCGGCTCAGTGGACATCGGTCTGCAGGCCATGTCGGCCTTGATGTACCGGGGGCACGATGTCCTCTTCATCTGCTATGACAATGAAGCGTACGCCAACACGGGTATTCAGACATCCCCCACGACCCCTTATGGGGCCAATACAACCTTTACCCCTCCGGGCAAGGCCATTCCCGAGGGCAAAACCCTTTTTCCCAAAGATCCTCCGCAACTGGTGATTGGAGGGCACCCGGCCGTAAAATACGTCGCTACCACCTGTGTTTCCTACCCTCTGGACCTGATGAACAAGGTGCGCAAGGCTCTAAATGTGAATGGCCCGACCTTTATGCATATGCTGGCTCCCTGTCCCAAAGGATGGAAATTTGATGAGAAATTGACCTTGGAGATGGGCCGTTTAGCCGTGGAAACGGGGATGTGGACCCTTTATGAGTGGGAAAATGGGGAATACAAATACTCGCACATTCCCAAGAAGTATAAACCGGTCAGCGAATACATGAAATATCAGGGGCGCTTCACCCACCTGAAAGAGGAACATATCGCCAAGATGCAGGCCTTCGTGGATGAGAAGATTCAAAGGATTAAGGCCATTGC
>CAYQWO010000197.1:1270-4138 GCA_964421095.1 uncultured Syntrophaceae bacterium | reverse complement strand
TCAACAAGTCAGGGGGTGCGGGAGCAGAAGGGTTTATGTATGTCAAGGGGAAAAAAGGTGACCCAAATGTTATTGTCATCACCTTATCCAATCTCTTCACAACCCCTCTGGCTACCGGAGTTCCTTTCAACTGGAAAGATCTTACACCCCTTGCCCGTCTGGCCCTTGACTATTTTGTCCTCTGGGTAAATGCCGAAGCTCCTTATAAGACCGCTAAAGAATACCTCGATGCTGTCAAGAAAGAGCCGGGAAAATTCTTAATGGGGGGGACAGGTACGGCTCAGGAAGACCAGATTATCACCATCATGATGGAGCGGGCCTTTGGCCTAAAGTTTACCTATGTCCCCTTTAAAGGTGGCGGAGATGTGGCGGTCGAGCTCGTTGGCAAGCATACCAATTCCAGCGTCAACAACCCGGCAGAGGCCGTAAGCCACTGGAAGGCAGGAAGGCTGAGGCCCTTGGCGACCATTGACCACGAGCGCATTGCCCTACCCGATTGGGAGGGCATTCCCACCATGAAAGAGGCTACGGGTGTGGATATGAGTTATCTCATGCTGCGGGGCATCTTTGCCGCCCCGGGCATCAAAAAAGAGCAGCAGGATTTCTACATTGGAGTTTTAAAGAAAGTAACCGAGACTCCAGAGTGGAAAAAATACATATCGGATAATGGTCTGAAGGCGGCCTTCCTTACAGGTCCGGATTATACGAAATGGATTGAGGAGCAAGAAGCAAAACATATAGACCTCATGAAAAAAGGAGGGCTGATCAAGTAATCCAAAAGCAAGCCAGAAAACCGGGGAGCGGGTGATTTCTCCGCTCCCTTGGCTAATTTTCATTTCTGATAGATTGGCAAAAAGGAGGCGAGATGCTGAAAGCTGATATTACCGTTGCTCTATTGCTTATGCTCGTCGGGTTTATCGTCCTGGCGGATTCCATAATACTTGGTTTTGGATGGGGAATGAGTGGTCCTGAACCAGGCTTCTTCCCCTTCTATATGGGCCTGGGTGTCGTCATATGCTGTTTCTTCGTCTTTCTTAGGGGTTTCAAGGCTTACAAGAAGCAAGCCCCCGGTACTGGGAAACGGCTTATCGCCAAGGGAGGTTTAAGCCCGATCCTTTGGGTGCTCCTTCCATCATTTGGGATGGTTCTATTGACAGAACTCATCGGGCTCCACTTGGCGACGGCCGTATTCCTTGTATTCTACATGCGAATGGTGGGGAAAATTCCTTGGGTCACAGTGGTCCTCGTTGGGGTGATGGTACCTTTGGCAGTCTTTATTGTTTTTGATAAATTATTTTTGATCCCCATGCCTGAAGGTCTGTGGGGAAAATATCTTATAGCTTTTTAAGTTATTGAATGGGGAGGAGGAGCTGAATTGGATATCTTTAATAATTGGATAATGGGTTTGGGTGTTTCCGTGGAGCCTTACAACCTCATGGTCGCCATCATTGGACTCATTTTGGGGATCATCGTGGGTGTGCTGCCTGGCCTGGGGGGAGCCAATGGGTGTGCCATCCTCATCCCCATTACCTTTGTCATGCCACCCACATCGGCTCTAATTTTACTATGCTGCGTCTATTGGGGGGCACTCTATGGCGGGAGCATCTGTTCCATCCTGTTTAATATCCCTGGAGAACCTTGGGCAGTAGCCAGCACCTTTGATGGATACCCCATGGCTAAAAAAGGAAGGGCTGGAAAGGCCCTTGTACTTTCTTCTCTTTCCCACGGGGTGGGAGCTGTGATCGGCGTCATCCTGCTCACCTTTTTTGCTCCGATCATTGCTGAGTTCGCTTTGAAGTTTGGACCTCCGGAGACCGCGGCGGTGATGATTCTCACCTTTAGCGCCATGACCAGATTGGGGGGAAAATCCGCTTTGAAGTCGGTAATCGCCATTTTTCTCGGGTTCATCCTGGCGGCGGTCGGGACGGACATCGTTAGCGGAAAACTCCGCATGACCTTTGGCACCGTACCCCTGATGGGAGGATTTCACTTCATTGTCGCTGTGATCGGACTATTTGGTATTGGCGAGATTTTTCTCACCGTTGAGGAAGGCCTTAAGATGGAAGGGGTTAAGGCCAGGGTGACTTTGAAAGATGTTTGGGAAGCCATAAGAGAGATGATCCAGTACCGTAAAATACTCCTTCTGGGATCCCTGATCGGATGCTGGTTGGGCATCCAGCCAGGAGGGGCGACCCCGGCCTCTTTTATGGCTTATGGTTTTGCCAAAGGGGCCCTGGGCAAAAAAGAGGAATTTGGGAAAGGGGCTTCTCCCGGCATCATCGCGCCCGAGTCAGCCGCCCATGGCGCTGGAACCTCGGCGACGCTCCCCATGATTACCCTCGGTATCCCGGGTTCACCCACGATGGCCGTCATCATGGGCGGCTTGATGATCTTTGGCCTCCAGCCCGGACCCATGCTTTTCAAAGAGCACACTGCTTTTGTCTGGGGACTTATCTCCAGCTGCTGGGTGGGTAACTTCTTTGGCTTATTTCTTGTTTTAGCTTTTGCCCCGCTCTTCGCGGCGATCCTCAAGATCCGGTTTGGCATCTTGCTGCCCGTGATTATATACCTCTGTGCCATAGGCGCTTATGCGGTAAATAACCGGATGATTGACATCCATTACATGATTCTTTTCGGCATTGTCGGGTTTCTCTTCAAGAAACTCGACTATCCCATTGCCCCCATGGTGCTGGCCCTGGTTCTGGGAAATATGGCCGAGTCAGCGGCGAGGCAAGCCCTCATCATGGGTCACGGCAATCCGCTGATCTTCTTCAGGCCCCCGATTGCCCTGCCCTTGATGTTACTGGCAATCTTCTTATTCCTCTGGCCTACGATCTCCGCTTGGATACAGAAGGCATCTGCTAAAAA
>CAYQWO010000197.1:0-1170 GCA_964421095.1 uncultured Syntrophaceae bacterium | reverse complement strand
TTTTATGGCCCTTCCTTTTTTACTTGTTCAACACAGGTCTTAAGGGCTTCCATAAAAAGAGAGCGCAATCTTTCGGCTGAATCCTTGGGTTTGTAGCCTAACTCGCGCTCTGCTTTCTCCCAGCTCAGGTCCCAAACTTCGTTTAGAAAGGTAGGCCCCTGCCACTGATCAGAAGGTATAAAATGGATGGCGGAGGTGGAATTCGTAAGACGCACGATCATTGTCCCTATTTCTTCCCACGTCAAAAATAGACTGCCCACGTTGTAAACCTGCCCCGAGGCAGAAGGGTTTCCGATCGCTGAAATCATGGCGATTCCCAGATCAGTCATGGTAACAAAAGCCCCCCCTGCGCCGCGAACCATTTCCCAAGGTTGATGTTTCAGGGATTTTCTGATTAAGTCCCGCAGGTGACGGCCCCCGATATTTTCCCCAAAGGCCCACCAGAAACGGAAAATCGTGACAGGGAGCCCTCGCTCTTTTTGATATACTTTACAAAGTTCTTCGGCCGCATATTTCCCCAGAGCGTAAAGAGGTTTACGGGCATCTCCCACAAGACAGGGGTGGGTCTCTGTCACGGGATGCAAAACTGCCCGGCCATAAACGGTTGCCGTGCTTGTGTAAATAAGGCTACGTATCTTGGGGGAGGAAGCGGCTTCTAAGAGATTAATGTGGCCTTTGAGGTCTTCACCGAAAATAGTCTGCGGGTCATCCGCAAAGCTCCAGGCTAAATTTACGATTACATCCTTCCCCTGAACCGCTTTTTTGACCAAGGCCGTATCTGTCAAATCCCCTTGCAGGTATGTGATCGACAGCTTTTCACCTGTCTCCGGAACCTTCGGTGCCCGGTCCAGTATCGTTACTTCATAGCCTTTTTGGAAAAAATCTCTCAGCAAATATTTCCCGACCTCGCCCGCACCGCCAACGATCAGAACTTGCATTTTTCTGTTCCCTTATCCTTCGTCTCCGTCACCACGGCGACTTCTCGCCTGCGGGGAGCGGGATCTCGGCCACATTCAGCACCATCGATACCAGCGTGTAGTATCCGCTGATCGCAATCAGGTCGATTACGCCCTGTTCGCCGAGCGTCGCCACTGCGCGCTTGAACAGCGCGTCGTCGACAAAATGCTGGCGGTGCAGGATCGTGCAGAAGTCGTAGACCAGTTCCTCGTC
>CAYQWO010000196.1:3950-6791 GCA_964421095.1 uncultured Syntrophaceae bacterium | reverse complement strand
GAGATCCGCCCCCCTATGGTCTTCCGCTCGATCGGGCTCAGTTAATCTCCCTGAAGCTTTTCGGCTCGGAAATGGCCATCGATCATTCCAACTTCGCCCACAAGGCCGAAATGACGGTCTATGCCCAAAACAGAGCTGCGGTCATCAACCTCTTGGTGGTCTGCGACTGGATCTACCCGATTTTCAGCAGCCATGGCACGGAAGACCGCCTGGGGGATACGTCTCTGGAGAGTCGGTTATTGACGGCCGTTAGCGGCTATGATTTGACCGAAAAGGAACTGGATCGGATTGGAGAAAGAGTATGGAATCTGGCTCGGGCGTTGATGGTCAGAGAGGGGAGAACGCGGGAGCAAGATACCTTTCATGAATCATATTTTCGGGAGCACGGGGGGGAAAAAGCGATTCCCCTGACCGATTTCGAAGAGGCCAAGACCCGTTATTATCAACTCAGAGGCTGGGATGAAAAGACCGGCTGGCCGACCCGGGAAAAGCTTCAGGAGCTTGGGCTTCTGTAGGTTGCCTCAAGGATTTTATGAAACCACAGAGAGCACAGAGGAATGTAGAAATAAATCAAAATAGAATCCTTTCCTCTGTTTTACTCGGTGTTCTCATGAATTGAAAAACATAAGGCATTCAGATCATGCGTGGTGAATTCTGCCTGCCGGTTTTTTTGCTGGAGCTTTAGGTTTATTCCCGGAATTTTCTATGGGCAAATATGAAACCATAGAGGGCACAGAGGGGAGGAAATAAATTTTCTCGTAGCCTATTGAAATATGGTCTTTTCTCTGTGTTCTCTGTGGTTGCATTTTGACAATACGAAACAAACAAAGGAGGGGTATTATGAAAAGGCAATTTTTTTGGATGACAGTTCTTTTCTTGGTGATCGTGTGGGCCCTGGGCGGATCCTTACAGATGGCTTATGGCCAACAAAAGCCCATTCAAATTCGTTTGGGCAACGCTATGGCCGTTCCCGGCCTTGACCCGAAAGACCAGACCAACGCCTCAGCTTTAAATGTATCCAATAATCTCTACGACACCTTAATTTACCCCGATCCGGAAAAAAAATACGTCCCCTGGATAGCCGAATCCTGGAAAGTATCCCCCGATGGCTTGAAATATACCTTCCGCCTGAAGAAAGGCCTTCTTTTCCACGACGGGACCGAAATCACGGCTGAAGATGTTGTTTTTTCCATGGATCGCATTACTACGATGGGAGGAAACATCGCCACCAATTTCAAAACGATTAAGCCGGGATCTACCCAGGCGCCGGATAAATACACGGTAGAGTTCAACTTGCCAGAAAAGTATCCGGCTTTTATGGCCAGCCTGTTTCTTTTTAAGATCACGAACAAAAAACTCGTGATGAAAAATAAACAACCCGGTCCCTATGGAGAAAACGGAGATTACGGACAGAAATTTCTTCAGACCAACGAGGCTGGCTCAGGGCCCTTTGTTCTCGTCGAGCACAAACATGGGGACTATCTGAAGGGCAAACGTTTTGAAAAATATTCCCTCACGAAACGCCAGCCGAATTCCGTGGACGAGATGATTTATTACTTCGTTCCGGAGATGGTCACCATGGCAACGAGGCTTCAAAAGGGGGAACTGGATCTCACTGATACCACGATCGGGCCTTCGATCATCCGGGAGATGAAAAAAAATCCTAACCTTGTGGTGGAGGAGCACATCTGGCCAGCCACTTGGATGGCGGTCATGAACAACAAAAAGCCCCCTCTGGATGACCTCTATGTTCGGAAGGCCATCAACTATGCTTTCAACAAGGAAGTGGGCTACAAACAGATTCTGGCCGGTGGAAGGCTACTGTATGGACCTCTTCCCGAGATGTTGCGGGAATGCAAAGACGCATACGTTTATCCTTACGACCTAGAAAAAGCCAAAGCGATGCTCAAACAGTCCAAATACTCGGCGGATCAACTGAAGGAATTTAAAATGGAATTTGCCGCTGTGGCCACGAGCGAGCGCTTCAAACAAATCGGCCTTCTCTTTTGCAGCAACATGAAAGACATCGGCTTAAACGTGCAAATGAGGGCCGTCCGCTGGGATGACATCTGTCAGGCCGCGCAAAAAACGGAGACGGCGTTTCACTTCGCCCTTAATGCCAACACCGCCAAGATCCCCCATCCCGTGGCTTTTCTGGTGTGGTTCACCCCGGAAGGCCACGGAGTGGGCTACCCTATGGGAGGGATCTACTACAGCAACCCAAAAGTGAATGAGCTAATCAGGAAAGGGGACGAGGCGATGGACCCGGGGGAACAGGCCAACTATTATTGCCAGGCCCAAAAAATGATCACCGACGATGCTCCCGTGGCTTTTGGCTTTGAAAACATCGCCCAATACCCCTACTGGCGTTACGTGAAGGGGTTCAAATTTCCCGCTGGCGCCCAGTATTTCGAGCACCGTTTCGATCGGTACACGATGGACGTGAACGATCCTATGTTTCGCAAAAATCAGGGGTGGTAAAAAAATGAACCTTCAGGGCGCGGTATGCATTTTTTAAGACGCCTGCTTTACATGATGCTGGTCATCGTAGGGGTCTCCATGCTCATGTTTGTCCTGGTGCGGGTGCTTCCCGGAGACCCCATAGCCAAAGCCCTTGGTCCGGGAGCCGACGCCGCATCTATTAAAAAAATGCGCGACCAGATGGGACTGGATCAGCCTATTTACATCCAGTATTTCCGGTACATCGAGGGGGTCACCCGGGGGGAACTGGGTATGTCCCTGGTGGAATATCGGGATACGGCCGACATCATTAAGGATAAATTTCCCGCCACCCTGGAGCTGATCCTGGCTTCTATGACCTTGGCCGTTATCCTGGCCATC
>CAYQWO010000196.1:0-3940 GCA_964421095.1 uncultured Syntrophaceae bacterium | reverse complement strand
AAACGCAACAGCCTAACCGATCATTTCAACACCCTCATTTCTTTAGTCGGCGTATCCTTTCCCCAGTTCTGGAGCGGGCTTATGGTCCAGCTCTTTTTCGGGTATATCCTGGCGTTTCTACCCATAACCGGAAGAATGTCGGGGCCTCCCCCTATGGCCATTACTCGATTCTTTTTAATCGACAGCCTGCTAACGCTCAACTTTTCCGCTTTTGGGGATGCCTTGGTGCATATCGCAGCACCCGCTTTCGTTCTGTCCCTTTCCCCCCTGGCCAATATCACCCGGCTTATCCGGGCAAACATGATTGATGAGATGAGCAAGGATTATATTCAGGTGAGCAAGGCTACGGGCATGCCCCAGGCGGTCATCAGCTTCAAGTATATGCTGCGCAACGCCTTCTCCCCGGCCATGACCATGATCGGCTTCATGATTCCCCTGCAGATGGGAACGGCCTTTGTGGTGGAGCAGGTTTTCGCCTGGCCGGGGATTGCCCGTTTTGGTGCCGAGGCCATCACCACCAATGATTTTAACGGGGCCGTGGGGGTGACCCTGGTGATCTCGGTGGCGGTCGTGGTCATGAACTTCATTGTGGATGAGCTGTACGGGGTCCTCGATCCCCGGATTAAGCTGAGGCGCTGAGCATGATGGACGAGGACGAAAAAGTACAGGTCCGCAAAGAAGGAATCACTCGGGGCCTGATCAAGTTATCCCGTAACCGCCTCTCCTTAATCGGCGCGATCTTCCTTCTGACGGCCGTTCTCCTGGCCCTTCTGGCCCCCTGGATTGCCCCCTACCCGGAGGACGCCGGGGGTGCGGTCCATTTTGAAAAGCAGCTGAAGCCGCCCAGCTTATCCCATCTCCTGGGAACCGACGAGTCCGGGAGGGATATTCTCAGCCGCCTGCTCTACGGGGCCAGGATTTCCCTGGCCCTCGCCGTGGTGGTCCTCACCATTGCCTTTTTTATAGGCGTGCCTCTGGGCATTTGCGCCGGATATTACGGGGGAAAAGTGGACCAGGTGATCATGCGGATTGCCGATGTCTTCAGTTCGATCCCGGCCATTGTTCTGGCCCTGGCGGTCAGCGTGGCCCTGTCTCCCAACCTGCTCAACAGCATGATCGCCATCGGTTTCGTCTGGTGGAGAAGTTTTTGCCGCCTGGCCTACGGCGAAACCCTTTCCATCAAGCAGGAAAACTTTATCCTGAGCAGCAAATCCCTCGGCGCTTCCGATCTGCACACCATGTTCCGCGAGATCCTCCCCAACATGAGTTCGACCATGCTGGTCAAGCTGACCCTTGATGCGGGATTCGCCATTCTGGTGGGAACCTCCATCAGCTTCCTGGGAGCGGGCGCCAGTCCTCCCACGGCCGAATGGGGATTGATGGTCGCCTACGGGAGACACTACCTCCCCTACGCCTGGTGGCCTTCACTCTTCCCGGGTCTGGCGATCTTTGCCACCGTACTCAGCTTCAATCTGCTGGGCGACGGGCTGCGGGATTTCTTCGGGGTAGAGGTCGAATGAGTCAGGACCCTATTGCCGAAGTCCGCAACCTGTCGGTTGACTTCGAGACCATCGACGGCACCCTGAAAGTGATCCGGGAGGTAAGCTTCAAGGTCCGGGAGGGGGAAGTGGTGGGGGTCGTGGGGGAAACCGGCTGCGGCAAGAGCGTCACCGCCAAGGTCTTGCTGGGCATCCTTCCTTCTCCTCCGGCCCGGATCCGGAGCGGCGAAGTTCATTTCCTGGGCCGAAACCTCTTCACCCTCCCCCCCGAAGAAAGAGAACTTCTCAAACAGAAAATCGCCTACATCCCCCAGGACCCAACCGGTTCTTTGAATCCGGTCTTTTCCATCGGCGCCCTCATGACCGATATGCTTGTTTGGAGGATGTCCGGCCAGAGCCTGGCCACCTACCTCCGGAAAAAAAGGGATTCCAAAGTAACCGCCGAGGCGGAGAACCACGCTGCCCGAATGCTGGCCAGCCTCTATATCCCCGATCCCCGATCCATTTTGCGGAAGTACCCCATGGAATTGAGCGGGGGGATGAAGCAGCGGGTTCTCCTGGCCATGGCCTTGAGCGGACAGCCCAAAATTCTCATCGCCGACGAACCCACGACCGCCCTGGATGCTACCACCCAGAAGAGGACGCTTCATCTGATCCGGGAAAAGATGGAAGAAGAAAAATTGGCGGGATTATACATCACTCATAACCTGGGAGTGGCCCGGACTTTTTGCCACCGCACCTATGTGATGTACGGCGGGACCGTTGTAGAGAGCGGAAAGACCGCAGAATTATTGGACGCCCCAGCCCACCCTTATACCAAAGGCCTGGTCGGTTCGATCCCCAGGCTGAGCGGAAGGTCCTTCAGCGGCATCGACGGGCAGATCCCCGACTATCTCAACCCACCCTCCGGCTGCCGATTTCATCCGCGGTGCCAGGCGCGAATCTCGGTGTGCGGGCAGGAGGCGCCCTCCATGGTTCAGGTTGGAGAGGAAGGGGGGGTGGCCTGCTGGCTGTTTCGTGAGCAAACATGAACGACAACGTGATCCTGCGAACTGCGAATCTCTGTAAATTCTTTTTCGTCCGGAGAAGAAAGGGAACCTTCTCTCTATTCCCCGAGAAGACTACGATCAAGGCGGTGAACGAAGTGAATCTGGAAATACGGGAAAAGGAAAATTACGCCATCGTGGGGGAATCGGGGTCCGGCAAGACGACGCTGGGTTACATTCTGGCCCGCGTGTTTGAACCCACCTCCGGGGCGATCTGGTTTCAGGGAGAAGAAATCACCCACATCCAGGATCAAGAACTGAAGCAATACCGCCGCAAGGTGCAGATGGTCTTCCAGGACCCCGCTTCTTCTCTGAATCCGTACCACTCCATTGAATCGATCCTGTCGCTCCCCCTGAAAATCTACGAGTCCATGGGCAAGAAGGAGAGACAGAAAAAAGTGGCCGAGCTTTTGGAAGCGGTTCACCTGCCCCCGGAAATCATGAAGCGCCACCCCGGGGCCCTGAGCGGGGGACAAAAGCAAAGGATCAGCCTGGCCAGAGCACTCGCTCTGAACCCCCGCCTTTTCATTTTGGATGAGCCCACCTCCGCCCTGGACGTGTCCGTTCAGGCTAAAGTTCTCCATCTCTTGCAAGAACTCAAGCAAACGTTCGGCTTGACTTTTATCTTCATTACCCATGACTTGATCATCGTGAGGAACCTGGCAGACCGGGTGGCGGTTATGTACCTGGGCAGAATCGTCGAAATGGCCCCCGCCGCAGTAATTTTTGGAAGCCCTCGGCATCCCTATACCAGGGCCCTGCTTTCCGCCATCCCCGTGGTCAGCGAAGAAGAAAAAAAATTCCTCCCAAAGGAAGTCATCCTGGAAGGAGATATCCCTTCCCTGATCAATCCTCCGGCAACCTGTCCTTTCCTTTCCAGGTGTCAGGAGAAGATAGCCATTTGTGAAACATCGCTGTGTCCGGACCTGCTTGAGGTGGAGAAAGGGCATTTTGTCCGCTGTTTACTCGAATCATGACCTCCGGCAGAGCCGGGGGTTTACCAGAATGAAATTATGAATTCTCTTTCGGGGAGAGGGCTAAAATGGTGAAGGGAGAGTACACGAAGGTTCATTTTCGCAGGAGGAAGGCGTTGGTGGGGGAGGGGAAGGCGTGTTCGGGTTGTCAGACCTGTGTGGTGATTTGTTCGTTGGTCCATGAAGGCCAGGTGGACCTGAGCCGGGCGAGGCTGTCCATCAAGTCCAATTCCTTTGCCGGGTCTTTCCTTCCCCAGGTCTGCCATCAGTGTGCGGATGCGCCCTGCTACTATGCCTGTCCGGAAGGGGCCATGGAGATCGAGGCCAAGGACGGCACGATTCTCATTCGGGAGGAGAGGTGCACCGGTTGTGGGGCCTGCGCTCAGGCCTGTCCTTTCGGAGCGATCCGGCTGGATGAGGA
>CAYQWO010000195.1:0-6794 GCA_964421095.1 uncultured Syntrophaceae bacterium | reverse complement strand
CGCTGCATGGCACCACCGGGGTGTACCGCCTGGCGGCACCTGTCTGCGGGATAAAGCTCCTCGAACGAGAGGGCAGCGGCAGCTTCCTCTTTATTCTTGCCTTGCTGGATAGCGGTTCGCGTCATCTCAATGCACAGTTCAATGAACTGGCGGAATTTAGAAACTTCCTGCCGGCCACAGATTTCTCCATGACCGGGGACGACCCGCTCGATCTCCATGGCTTCAATCTGCTTCAAGGACTCCACCCACTCCAGAGGGAAGCTGTGGGCCAGAGAGGGCTGCGTGCCATTACAAAAATTATCACCGGTGAAGAAGACCTTTTCCTCGGGTATGAAAACTCCGATATGGCCTTCGGTATGGCCGGGTTGATGAATTAATTCGACGGTGTGGTGGGCAGCGTAAAGAGTGAGCCTTTGCGAAAAGGTGATCGTGGGGGTCTTGATCTGATAGTTCTCTTCGTCTAATAGAGGCAGGCTTTGCGGGTCGTGCTCCCCCACGAGGAGGCGAATGTACCCCATTGTCCCCTGGCCAATCCTGATGGCCTCGTCGACTCGCTCCGAACCGGCGACATGCGCTAACGGGGCAAAAAACCCTTCCCGGGTGCCCTCATGCGCTATGACTGGCCCGGGGAAAAAGAAATTTCCGGTAACATGATCGACATGATGGTGCGTATTGATGATGTAACGTATCTCTCCCTTTTGGGCAATTTCCTTTCGCCATTGCACAGCAGTCCTGGGTACCATCGGGGTATCGATCAACACGATCCCGCCGGGAGTGACCAAAAAGCCCCAGTTCGAACCCCGGCAATTCGGCGGCACGCTGAACTGGTCTTCGGCGTAAACGTTTGCTGTAACGGCTTTCATTGCCCCCCTACTTTCTGAAGAAATCGTCCTCGGAAAATCCCGGTAAGAACCTCAGTATTTATGGATCTGACCTAACTTTTTCCCACGGCCGGCGGAGTAAACCATACAGCCTTTTGGATAATGGTACGGGCCATGCGCCTCGTTTCCTCCCCCGTACACATAGTCCCCCGGTTTCAGAATCTTGCCAGCAACGTGCATCTCTCCTTCCAGGACCAGGGTGCTGTGGTAGTAATCATGGGTATGCCTCGGCTCCACGTATCCCGGTGGGAACTTTACGAATTTGTCCACCCGTTGCGAGACCTCATCCTCCCCTTCGGCAATGATCTTCACCTGAATGCCGGGGGGGAGTCCCAAAATCTTTTGCCCATCCTGCCATTCAAGCTCGTCCGTATTGATCGCCAGGAATTCTTCCGCTCGTTTCATCTCCATCCCTCTTTCCAGTTCTTCTCAGGTCAGCGGTTTCGCAGATAAGTAGGAAGCTCTTCTTCCTTCTTCCCTTGAAACCGGCAGAATTTTGGGAAAACAGAGGTGTCATAATCTTTTGGCTGGGCTGGCGAAACGTGGACGCATATTTCACAGATCCCCTTGCGAAAATTGCGGGAAGGCTCCCCTTTAATCGATTCAACCAATTGGATGGCCCTCTCCATGGTCTCCCTGCTTCCCTCCGCGACCAAGGTCACAGATCCTTCCGAACCGTTGACCCCGCCCGAGGCCACATGGTACGCATCCACTCCCGTGAGAACCTTCAGGGCGGTGATCTCCGTAACCACTTTAGCGCCGACCAAGGGGATCATGCCCACGGTCTTCCCCTGAACATAATCGAACGTGTATTGTCCACACAATGAGACAGATTGCTTGATCGAAGGAACAAATTTTTCCAGCCCCACAGGCGTGATCAGATGGATGCCCCTGGCCCAGATATTTCCCACCGCCCACCCGATAGTCCCCCCTTCCGGGTGAGAGACCAAGACGCCGGCATTTCCCTCGGGATCGACGCCGTTGGCTCCCTTGATCACCACGGAATCTGCCCCAAAATCACGCAGCATTTCAGAAATGGTAGGAGCAGGGGGCGTAACCACCCCCTTTTTGAGGAGCACAATCGGGGGTTTTTCACTCCCTACGGTTGAACATAACGTTCCACGGGTGATGATTCCGGAGAGGAAGGCTGCGGGATTCATCAACTCCTGGAGCCTCTCTTTTCCCAGAATCTCCTCCAGGACGTAAACACTCGTTGAACCATGGCTGACCAGGAGGTTCGCCTTTTTCAGTGCCTTTTTCACTTCCGCCATGGCGGCAACGGATTTGGCAATCAACCGTTTCGATTCAGGCGGCGTAAATACAAATAAGGCTTTCATGCCTCCGGCCTCCTTCTTCTTCAGATATTCAGTTCGCCCTCAGCTTTCTCTTCCGCAAGATTCTGCTGACGCTTCCTCCCGGTTCACCCCTTTTTACAGGGTATCAGCCTCTTCGATCTTCAATTTAATCTTTTTCCCGAAAAAGAGAGATACCAGCTTATAGCCCACGAATAATACTGCCAAAGCCAAAAAAACCATGGCAATCGGCCGGTCAACAATTGGAGAGATATTCCCCTTGAACATCATCAAAGTTTGACGCACACTGTTCTCGGTTGTCGGACCCAGCACAACTCCAATGATGAAAGGCGCAATGGGGAATTTCCATTTGCGCAGGAAATATCCTATCACTCCGGCAACGATCATGACCCAAACATCGAAGATAGAATTTCTGACACTATAGATCCCCACCAGGCAGATCAAGCTGATCACGGGGATGATGAGCTGAGGTCTGATGAGGGCAATTCTTCCAAAAAGCCCGACGAGGGGTAGGTTCAGGATCAGGAGCATCAGATTTCCAATATACATGGCCGCCACAAACGTCCAGAATATCTCTGGGTTGGTTTGGAAGAGCATGGGCCCGGGGTCGACATTGTGCATCCGTAAGCCGGCCAGCATGACCGCACTGGGGGCGGCAAAGGGAATACCCAAGGTGAGCAGAGGAATCATGGCCCCCATCACGGCACTATTGTTGGCGGACTCCGGCGCTACCACGCCTTCCACCGCGCCCTTCCCAAATTCCTGGGGGTTCTTGGAAATCTTTTTTTCCAGCGAATAAGACACAAAGGTGGAAATCACGGTACAGGGCCCCGGCAGCAGTCCCACAAAAAAACCCAATACGGAACCCCGCAGAGTCGGATAGACGGAACGCTTGCCTTCTTCCTTGGTGGGATATAAATCTCTCAAACGGATTTTCCTGACTTCGGGGACCACATATTTTTCAAGGGCAATGTTCAGAATTTCCGAGATGCCAAAAAGGCCCATGGCAATGGGCAGAAATTCGATCCCCATCATCATTTCATCCCAACCAAACGTAAAACGTGGATAACTGTCCATGGGATTGAGGCCGATGGCGCTAATAAATAATCCCAGGGCGATCATGAGGGCACCCTTCAGGGGGGCATCGCCGGAAAGATTGGACAACAGGACAAAAGCAAGAATCATAAAGGCCAGGTATTCCGGTGGACCAAAGGCCAAAGCCGCATTCCCCAATAAGGGCGCAAAGAACTGAAGCCCCATAATCCCCAGCGTACCGGCGACAAAAGATCCTACGGCCACCAGTGCCAATGCGGCTCCTGCCCTCCCTTTCTTGGACATCTGATAGCCATCGATGCAGGTCACAACGCTGGCCGCTTCTCCGGGAATATTGACCAGAATTGATGTGGTCGAACCTCCGTACATGGCTCCATACCATACGCCGGTCATCATGATCAAACCGGTCGTGGGGCCATATTTCATCGTAAAAGGGAGCATCAGGGCCATGGTTACCGTTGGCCCCAAACCGGGCAGCACACCCACGATGGTGCCTACCAAAACTCCTATGAAACAGGCAACCAGATTCACCAGGGTCAGGGAATTGATGAAGCCATTTAATAGAAGATTCCATCCTTCCATTGTCCCCCCTATCCCAAAAACCCTCTGGGTAAATCAATGTACAACCAGTAATCGAACAATAAGTAGATAAATAAAGCCGTGCCCGCGGACACGGCCAACGGTTTCCACCACCCTTCCAGCTTCATGATCTTACCAAAGGCGTACGTGGCGAATAAGGTCACGATAACATAACCTAAGAACGGCATCACAATGATCCAGAGGCAGAAAGTAGCGATCATTAATAAGAATGTTTTGTGGCCTTTTTGGGCAAATATGGGTGCACCCATGGGAGACCTTAATTCCGAAATAAGGAGGACCATGCTGAAAACGAATATGGCTACCCCGATGAAGAAGGGGTATAAGCCCGGGCCGGGACGTCTAAAGGTCCCAAAACCATAGGTTAAAGAAATAGTGATGATGACCAGCCCCAAAACCATCAGGATAAAATCAAACAAAGTTTCAAGTTGAAATTTTTTGAATTTACCCGTAACAGCTCCTTTCGGTGACAGCAGTTCTTAGTCGGCCCGGTTGTTCAGCTTGGAAAGATAAGGCATGTTGAAGATCATAGGGATCTCCCCTTTTTCCCCGCGGCGGATTCATTTATCCTCTCCCCCCGATGGGGGGAGAGGGGAGGGTGAGGGAGCGGCGGGTAAAAGAATTCTCTCTACATCATAAAATTACCACTGTTCACATTCAGGTTGATGCCGGTGATATAACGCGCTCCTTCTGAGGCCAGAAAGAGCGCGGCTAAATCCCAGCGTTTTTGTTAGCCGACCACCATGATTTCTCGGGGGTAGTGATCGAGAACCTCGCTGCCGCTATCCGTGACGACGACCATATGCTCGAGGCGGACGCCGGCGACCCGATGCGCCCCTTCTAAGCTCTCATAGGCGATGACCATCCCCTTTTCAAAGGGCTGCGGATGCTTCAGCGACCACTGCCGGTTCACATTCGGCATGCCATAACTCACGTTGCAGGGAGAAAGGACCGGCATGCCCAGCCCGTGGCCGATCTCGACCGTCAAAACCTCCGCTTCGTCCTTATATCCCCACTTCGAGGCCGGCGGGAAGGCCTTGGCGGCGTCCGCCGTCGTGTTGCCGACCCGCGTGGCGTCGATGGCCGCGTCCACCGAATCCACGACCCTCTTGTACCACTCCTTTTCTACCGCAGTGGGGCCGCGGCCCACGATAAAGGTCCGGTACCCGCAAGCGGGATACCCCATGAACTTAGTCCCGCAGAGGGGGACATGGAGCACGTCCCCGTACTCGATGCGCCGGTCGAGATAGGTCACGCCTCTTTCAAAGCCCAGCGGGCCGCTCTGGATGTTGCAGCGGGCCACTTCGGCGCCGGCGTCCGTCATCGCGTCCATGACGGTCCGCCGCAGGGCGCCGACATTCATGCCAATCTTGCAGGCTTCCCGAACCCGCTGCCATCCTGAGCTAAGGAAGGAAGCCACCATCTTAAAGCAATTGATCTCATCCTCGGTCTTAATCTTGCTTGCCTCCAGCAGCAAGGGCCAGGCCTCCACAAGATTGAGCCCTGCGGCCTTTAAGCCCTGCCTGGTTACCTGTTCAAAACCGATGATTCCCAGTCTCTCGCCGGCCACTCCGCGATTCTTAAGTTCCTCGCGGATCTCTTTGGCGAACAGCCCCACTTCCTCCTGAGTGGCCCCAGGGCCGGCGATCTCGGCCAGCCAGCTTCGGGCAATTCGCCAGTTCCTGATCCAGGGCATCTGGTCAGGCATCTGATGATAACTGCCCGCATGCGCAAAGATGACCGGGTCGTGCTCGACGAAAAACAGGGCATAGGAGAGGAAGGACATGAACTCCGCCCAGGAAAAGCCGGTGAGATAGCGGACGTTGGGCTCGTAGGTGACCAGAACGGCGGGGATTCCCTCCCGTTTGAGGACCCGCTTCATCCGGGCTGCCCGTTCTTCCCGCATGCGGGGGATATTGATGTCATCGCGAAGATCCGTTCGGGCAGGTCCGAAAATCAACTTTGAAGCCATCTTCACCATTCTCTTTCTCCTCCTTGTTTTAGTTTCTTAGGATCTTGAATTATGCAAGGCCTTCAAGCTGACTTGAAGCTATAGAGTTGCAGGATGTGCCTCATCCCTTCTTGCATCGGCTTCTGGTAAAGCAGCTTCCGGCTCCGGTTCGCGCCGGTCAACTTGTAGAAATCCACCATGGCTTCTGTTATTTTTAACAGCAGGGCGTTGATGTCCAGGATCAGCATCCCTTCCATCTCGGTGATCTTTTGGTTAACGACAATCGTATTCACACATGCGCAGGCGGGCAAAATCACTTCGGCCCCGGAGCTGGCCAATTGCCGGAGACACTTCCGAAAAAGATCCATCATTTTGCCAGGATCTGAAAAACCCTGCTGCACCTCCGTGAGATCGATCCCCAGGGAAGCAAAGGGAACAGCGCGGTCCTGCAAACCATATCTTCGAGCAACGGCGTCATAGTATTGAGCTTGCTTGTCGCAGAAGGCGATGCCCGAAAATTTGGTGCCAAGCATACAGGCCATGTGCATCGACGTCTCGGCTAACCCGAAAATGGGAATATCGGTTAATTCCCTGGCCTCCTGCAACGCCGGGTCCAAAAAGCATCCGATGGCCGCCGCATCATAGCCCTGGCGATCGGCCTGAATCATCTTATCCAAGACGCCGCCCGGAGCAAAACTGTTGAGGGCCACCGTGAAGTTGAAATGAAGGTCCAGTGATCCGCGATCAACGCCATTGACCGTAATTTCGGTATCCGCTCTCTTCACCGAGTTCAGATGTTTGGTTAATGCCTCGCGGTAAGCGGTCAATTCTTTGGTATGAATCATAGTACTGCTTTGCCACCATATTTTCATTTAACTCCCTTCCTCCTTTCCGCTTGGCGTGCTGGCGACGCCAGCAGAACTTTCCCGAATATTAGCTGAACACCTGCATAAGAATTTCCCGAAATATTGCATGGGCCCTTTGCCCCCCACCCTTACC
>CAYQWO010000194.1:0-6798 GCA_964421095.1 uncultured Syntrophaceae bacterium | reverse complement strand
CCCTTTTGTCTCGGGCGCCGTCAATGCCCTGCGCACTTTCCAGGATGCCCTCAATTTCATCGGGGCGGAAATTGCGGGTATGGTCTACGGAAGCGCCTGGAAGCCCGGGGAGATCCGACGAAATAAAGGAGTGATGAAGGAGGCCTACGAGCTGGGCAGGAAGCTTGCGTTTTCCCCCGAAACTTGAGTGTATAGGAATTTCCTTTTTTCCCCCTCACCCCCGCCCTCTCCCCTGTTTGCGGGGGAGAGGGGAAGGGTGAGGGGGCTTGACTTGAAACTTTGATTTGGACTTGGGACTCGAGACTTGCGAGATCGCCATTGCTAAGGCCGATTGTTTTGAGTAAAGTGATAATCATGACAAAGAAAATAGTGAACGATCAGGTCTTTTGTCTGTATGTCGCTCTTTTTCTTGCATCCCTGATGGGCGGGGGCTGCGCCCACTATCCTCCCAATCCTTTCCTTAAAGAGCCCTCCCCTGGCCATGGTTACAGAATAAAGAACATCAACCCGGCTGGAAAATCTGACAGCTTATTCCTAATTCTCACATTTTCCGGTGGGGGAACACGAGCTGCGGCGCTCGCCTACGGGGTACTGGAAGAACTGGATAAAACTGAAATTTTTCTGGAGGGGCGGAAGCGGTCTTTGCTGGATGAAGTGGATGTGATATCGAGCGTGTCCGGGGGAAGTTTTACCGCCGCTTATTACGGCCTTTTTGGCCGCCGTATTTTTGCAGAATTTGAAAGCCGCTTCTTGAAAAAAGACATCCAAAAAGAGCTCTTTTCCCAGACCCTCGAACCCCGCAATTGGTTTCGACTGCTGTCGGCCAAATTTGGCCGCGGTGACATGGTGGCAGAGTACTATGACCAAAACATATTCGCAGGTGGCACCTTCGGCGATATTGCGGCCAGGGGTGGTCCCTTGATCCTGGTCAACGCCACCGACATAACCCTCAGGACATATTTTACGTTTAGCCAGGAGACCTTTGATATCCTCTGCTCAGATGTTTCTCGTGTTCCTTTAGCCAGGGCGGTGGCGGCCTCCGCCGCCGTACCCCTGATTTTAAGTCCCATCACTTTGTATAATTATGCCGGAAGCTGCCATTACGAGGCACCCCCGTGGATGAAAAGGGCCTTAGAAGAACCGGCCCTTTCCCGGCGGCAGTTTCAAAAGGCGGTTCATTTGCGATCTTATATGGATGCCCAGATGAGACCCTATATCCATCTCATCGATGGGGGAATTGCCGATAATCTTGGTTTGAGGGCCATTATTGACTGGCTGATTTCGCCGGGGGACATGTGGCAGGCTCTCCATTATCTGGGGTGGCAAAATACCCGTAAGGTGGTTTTTATTATGGTCAATGCTGAGCAAGGACCGGATTTCCACCTGGATCAAGTAGAGAGAACCCTTTCGAGCAGGGCAGTGCTAAAGTCGGTAACCAACATTCCCATTATTCGGTACAATTTCGAGACCGTGGAACTATTGAAAGGAAATTTCAAACAATGGACGGAAGAGATCCGTTCGCAAAGATGCGGCAGGGCAAATTCCCTGGACAGATCAAACCCCACCTATGCAGAGTCGGATCCCTGCGCGGATATCAAGTTTTATCTGGTAGAAGTCGATTTTGATGCTTTGCTGGATGAGTCCGAACGCTCCTACCTCAAGAGGTTACCCACCTCCTTCCATTTGCCCCCGGAAGCCGTAGATCGGCTACGCGAGGCCGCCCGACAGATACTAACCCAATCCCCTGAATTTCAGCGACTGTTGCAGGACCTTAAATAAGAAATCGAGATTGAATTACTTTTTGCCTAAGCTTAACCAGTCTGGCGAAGTCCCTTGCCGGGCAAAGGGCCCTGCAGCCCGATCGCCTTATCGGAAGGAGAAGGGTGGATGAGTCCAGAGGTTACCACCGCTACCGCAAAGTAACGCTGGCCAAAATGCGGAAACGAAACGCCAGGAAGCGCCATTTTAAGACTTGACACAGAGCCGTCTTCTCCCTACAATTCCCTTTATTACTCGGTAATTTTTCATGACGGGTTGGACACCCGTGAACGATGCAAATCCCCCCTCGCCCCCCTTTAGCAAAGGGGGGTTGGGAGGATTTGGAAGCCATTTTCTAACTAATTCTTACCTCGCAATTATTTTGCTGTTTATGCCCTACGATCTTTTAATAAGGGGCGGGCGAATCTTTGAACCGCTCGCCAAAAGCTTCCGCAAGGCGGATATCGCCATTGCTGGTGGCCGGGTGAGTCGCCTTGCTCCCTCTCTGGAAGGAGAAAAAGCTTCTGAGGTCCTTGAGGCCTCGGGCCTGATCGTGACCCCAGGGCTGATTGACTTCCACGTACACATTTTCTGGTTGGTGCATAAGATCAGCATCCATCCGGACAGGCTTGTGCCCCGCGCCGGCACCACTACCATGGTGGATGGCGGGAGCTCTGGCGCTATCAACTTTGAGGCCTTCAAAGAATTCGTACTTTCTCGCTCCTCGCTCAACCTGTTCGCCTTCCTCAACATCAGCCTTTTGGGTCAAGTCTTCGAGGCTCAGATCCCCGGCGTGCCCCCGATCTTTGAGTATGACGACCTGCGATTGGTGCACGTAGCCCAGACGGTAAAGTGCATCGAGGAGAACCGTAATCTCATCGTGGGAGTGAAAGTGCGGGCCTATCATGGACTTACCAACCTTACCCCAGTGCATGCCGCCCTGGAAGCGGGGGAAGCGGCGGGCGTGCCGGTGATGATCCACACTGCCCCTCCGCCGCCCGCGATGAGTCAATACATACACCTGCTCAGGCCGGGAGACATCTTGACCCATCTCTACCATCCTCAGCCCGGGGCCCTTCTTGACCGCCAGGGAAAGATCAGGCCTGAGTATCGCGAGGCCCGGGAGCGGGGTGTGCTGATGGAGACTGGCCTGGCCCGTTGGCACACCGATTTTGAGGTGATGCAGCGGGCTGTGGGCGAGGGCTTCTGGCCAGATATCATCAGCACGGACGTGACCGCGACGAATGTGGAACCGCTGGTCCGGGACGTGCTGTTCACGGGGAGCAAGTTCATGGCGGCGGGCATGCCTCTGGAGGATGTGCTGGCAGCTATGACCATAGCCCCGGCGCACGCCATGAGCCGTCCCGACCTGGCCGAGCTTAAAGAGAAGGGCTCAGCAGACATCGCGGTTCTGGAGCTGCGGAAGGAGGATTTTACCTTCCAGGATTACTTTGGACACACGCTGCCGGGGAAAGAGAGGCTCTGTTGCCGCTGGCTTATCAACAAGGGAAAGGTGGTAAAAGAGAAGTGAGTTTATTTTTTGTTCCCTTGCTTCATTTTGGCGATCCAGCCCGCTATCGCCCCTAAGCCACTCACCGGGGCCAGTGTCCAGAAAGCGCTCGGCCAACCTCCCATCGACTCAACCATCCAGCCAAACACAAGAGGACCCAGCAGCATCCCTGAATTCTGCCCGATCTGAATGACGGCCATGGCCATCCCGCCCAATCTTTCGTCCCCTACAACCTCCACTCCAGCAGCTAAAACGCCTGTAGGAACGAACCCCCCCACAAATCCTAAGGCAATCACCAGGGGAAGGAATAATTCCGCCGGCACGCTGAAAGTCAGGGGCAAAAGGAGCATCAGCAGGATCATGGGGAGGACACAGATCACTTTGCGGGAATGGATCTGATCTGATATCCAGCCGGCCGTGGGACAGGAAACAAGGGAGAGCACCGCTACAAGGCTCACCATCAGAGAAGCGTTGGACAGAGAAGCTCCCCGAATCTGATGGAGAAAAGTTGGGACCCAGGTCATAAAGGCCAAAAAGACAAAATTGAAACAGCCGAATAAAAAACTGATCAGCCATAAGTCATAGTTTCGGAGAACCCCTCTCAGCTCTCGTCCGGTCAAGGGAATGGGCGGAGCTGTGTCTTCTTTGTTCAAAGATGGTTCGGGGGGCGGCTGAATGAAAAAATAATAAAGAAGTCCTACGAATATGGCATAAAAGCATCCGAACCACCATACGGTCTGCCAATCCCAACGGCCCGCCAGCAGGGGAGCGAGCAGGAGCATCACGGTGGACCCCAGGGGGACCCAGACGGCCCAGATCCCCATGGCCTTCCCTCGTTGAACTGCCGGGAACCACAGGGCGATGATCGCGGGGGCCACCACGGTCATGAACGCCATTCCCGCTCCTTCGATAAAGCGGCTGGCCAGCATGGTTCCCATGCCTGTGCTGAAGGCCCCGAGGGCCGCGCCCAGAGCAAGCGAGAAGATGGCGATCAGCCCCGTCGTTTTGTAACCCAAGCGCTGGAAGATGAAACCTGCCGGGATGGATAGGATGAGGCCGGTGACGGCAAATACGGACATAAGAAGGCCCGCTTTTGCGGCGGACTGGCGGAAGGCCTCCATCAAGAGAGGAAGTATGGGGGGGACTTTGAACTGGTTTAAGGGAGCGGCCATACTGCTCAGAAGAACAATCGCGAGAATGAGCCAGGGTGACCGAAGAAGGGTATTTATTCTCATTGCTAGAACTGCCTGGATAATATTTGAAAATCAATATTCCCTTGCCAAAGTCCGTATACTATCATATAAAAATGACTTTCCCAAGGAGATTCAAGAAAAGGCGCTCATCATCCCAGGATGTTCCTGGAGGTATATGATCCATAATTGAAAGGAGAGGTGACATGTCGAAAGAAATAAAGCTTCCCAAGGCCAAAGAGAAAGGATGCACTTCCATAGAAGAAACCCTGAATCAAAGAAGATCGGTAAGGGATTATAAGAAGGGTCCGTTAGGCTTGGAACAGATTTCCCAGCTCCTTTGGGCATCCTCAGGCAAAAATCTTTATCGCCGAACTGCTCCTTCGGCTGGAGCCACCTATCCCTTAGAAATCTATCTGGTAGTCGGAGAGGTGGAAGGGCTGGACCCGGGCCTCTATCATTACTCTCCGGCAAGATACAGTTTGGTAAGGATAAAAGAGCAAGATATCCGAAATAGATTATCCGCGGCTGCCCTGGCCCAAAGGATGATTGAAAAAGCTCCCATCAGTATCATCATTGCCGCAGATTATGGGAGAACAACCGGCCATTACGGGCCAAGAGGCATCCGCTATGTCCATATGGAGGTAGGGCATGTGGGGCAGAATATTTCCCTTCAGGCCAATGCCTTAACCCTGGGGACCGTGATGATCGGAGCTTTCGATGATAAGCAGGTCAAAGAGATTCTGGGAATAAATGAAGACCCCCTGTATATCATTCCGGTGGGGAAAATTTGAAGCTGCGCTTTATCGTTTCTTCATCACTACCCAGAGACCGCCGTCGGTGGTGATTTCTGCCTCTGTCGCTAAGTTGCTTGCCCGAAGCTGATCCCGTATGCTTTCCACAGTGACCCTTAAAATGACCCTTCAGAAAACCAATAATTTTCCCCGGCGCAGCATTTTCCAGGGCAGGTGGGGGGAGACTGGCTGGGAAGAGATGACGCCCGCATCGCCGCAGAGGGCATGGTACAGGGAATAATACCCAGGGTTCTTGCTGTATTGTCGGTAGCCGTAAAGCATGTTCCCGTCGGAGAAGAGGCTGGTCAGTGAGGAATACCTGTTAGATTTCTTGATGTGTTGGACCGCTTTTTGGAAAGCTTTCTCCAGGCCTAAAGATGCAAAATTCATCACATTATGGAAATACACTTCGCTATCCAGCGCGTCAGGCCGCGGCCGACCTGGCCCCGGAATCTCTCGCCGCAGAGTTTTGTAATCGCGAACCGTGCCGTTATGAGCGAACAGAATATTTTTGAGTGAAAAAGGATGCGCATGATCCGCCTTGGAAGTCCCAGGCCACGATGATTTCCTGAGATGGACAATTATAATTTTTGAATGGGCGATTCTTTCGCAGGTCTCCCAAAAATCCCTTTTTTCTTCCACAACGGACCCGCCGCTTTTATGAACCACCGCTTGCCCGTTCCTATAATATCCGATCCCCCACCCATCAAGATGCCCCGGAGTATCCCCGCGCGGTACTTTTCCGGTCTCGGCCAGCGCCAAAAAATATTCCAGTATCTCTTTATGTCGGCGATATTCAAAATTCTTTAGGCCCAGCATCCGGCACATGGTAAAGCCAATTTCAGCGGAGACCAAAAAGGAATCTTACAATGCCGATGGCCATGATGATTCCGACCATATCGGAAATGAGGCACACGGAAACCAGATATCGTGTTCTCTTAATCCCGACAGCTCCCAGATACACTGCCAGAACGTAAAATGTCGTCTCGGCACTCCCCATGATGACCGCAGAAATCAGGCTGGCCAGCGAATCTGGGCCTGTCGTCTTTACGATGTCGGTAAACACCCCCAGCGAGGCGCTTGCGGATAACGGCTTGATGATGGCTATGGCCATCACTTCCATCGGGACGTTGAGGGCCATAAAGAGGCCGCGAAACAGCTCTTTGGCGAAATCAAAAGCCCCGGAAGCCTGGAACGATTTCACCGCGATAAATATGGCCAGGAGATACGGGAAAATTTTTATGACCACAGTGATCCCCTCTTTGGCGCCGGAGACAAAGCAATCGTACACCCTCACCTTTTTGGTGAACCCGTAGACAACGGCAAGCAGGATAAAAAAAGGAATGATCAGCTGGGAAATAAGATTCACAGTACTCATTTAAAAATTTTCCTGCTCATAAAGAGAATTCCCACAGCAAAAACAGCCGATAGAATCGTTGCCAGAAGGGTGGGTAAAACGACCTGCGCCGGATTATTTGAGCCAAAATCGGCAAGAATACCGATCACGGTAAAGGGGATCAGTTGAATGCTGGCGGTATTGATCACG
>CAYQWO010000193.1:0-6810 GCA_964421095.1 uncultured Syntrophaceae bacterium | reverse complement strand
TTGATGGCGCGGAGAGTATTTTACCAGGTAGGAGTGAGAAGATTTGCGTATTCTGGGGCAGTGGTGGCGCGGATTTTTGGGGGAATCACTTCGCTGATCAACCGGTATGCCAGTTCTAAGGAAGTGGGTAATTTTGATCAATGTCTATAAGTTGCTTTAGAACCTATGTCCCGCTTTTTACAGGGATCGACCCGAAAAGAATCATTGGCATGTATCAGGCCCAGATGGATAAATTCACCGCTGCCCAGGAGGAGATCAAAACTATTTATGAAGAAAAGGGGAAAAAATGAAAAGAAAAATTACGAAATCGGCTACATGATATATGGTCACAGTGATGTTCTTGCCAGGAATTACGCCAAGGGTTTATGCAGGTTTTTTCCATCGGAAGGGATTGCCCTTTATCCAATGGATAGACATTCTGACCTCGACAAGATCCAAAAGTTTCTCAAATCGAAAATGTCTTGCGCCAGTTGTGGCCAACTCAGCTCTTGACCGTTTGGCACATCATGCGCATCACGGGATTATGGGAGGAGAATCGTATCGCCAAAAACCGAGGCCGAAACCATTAACCCCTCTACCCGTCAAGGGTGAATTGAGATGATTCCGAGAGGGGGGATTAACGTGGTCCTTGATACGGTTTTGTATTCTAGGGTAAGATGTTTTTGAGTCCGGAACTCTTGGAAGCAGCTGAGCGAAGGGTTCTTGAGCGTTGTCTTAGAGAGCGATGGCCAACGAGATGGTGAAATAAGTTAAGGTTTATTCGCCAAACGGAGTGAAATTCAATCCAGCGAATGATTTCCAAAAATAAGGAAAAAATTTTTTCGAGGGAACGAAAGCTTATCTCATTAAGCGAGCGGGGAACTTCATATGGCTACAAAAGTAATTATACCGCACCCGGGTACAAAGCAAACACAGGGGATGATAGGAATGTGGTTTAAACAACAAGGGGAAGCCGTAGAAAAAGGGGAAGCCTTATGTACGGTTGAAACCGAAAAAGCCAGTATGGAAATTGAGGCGCCCTGCTCAGGGATTTTGCGCCTTATATTATGCCCGCGAGACACCGAAGTTTCTGTTGGCGATTGTGTCGCCATCATCGGCGATGCCGATGAAGATATCAGCACCCTTGAGGAGGAAATACGTAGGGAAAAGGTATGATTCCTTCTGAATCATTTCATTGTTGGAAGGGGGGTGAAAATAGGCTAAAGCCCTGGGATTGGAATTGGAAAATTCATGATCCGTGGAATTGAGTACCGTTCGATAATGATAAAATGTTTCACTTCAAGCTTAAAGGTTCTTTATAACTGCAACTGCAAAGAGAAAAGGAAAAGGAGGTATATAAATGAGTTCTCAATATTCCCTGAAGATCCTAAACCCCGTGGGGATATATAAATTTAAGCCCATCCCACCCGCCAAAAGATTAAATGACTTGAATAATAAAAAAATTGGCCTGTATTGGAACCACAAAGCCCGGGGAAATGTAGCCCTGGATCGCGTGAAGGAACTGCTGTCCCAACGATATAAAGGGATGACGTTTGAATGGTTTGATACGCGAATCTCAGTGGAAGCGACGGAAGAATGGTTCGAAAAGGTCGAGAAAAGTGGGGTAGATGGCATCGTGGCCTCTACTGGTGATTGAGGGTCTTGCACATCGTGGTTGGTCCGTAACCACGTGGGTTTGGAAGAATTAGGCATTCCAGGTGTTTCCATTGTCCAGGAAGGCTTTGTGGAAGATGCCAAGGCCTCCGGCGAGGCTTATCGACTCCCCAATCCCGCCATCGCCGTTACTCCGTATGTGTTTACCAGCCTGAATTCCCAACAAACTCGTAAGGCCGTCGATGCCATTATTGAGGATATTATTAAAGGACTCACCCAATCTCCACCAGCGCCTAAGGAAAGTATCGTGGAAAGAATTACCACGCGAGGGCCCAAAGATGATATCTTAGAGTTTACCGGGAAAAACTATCAGGAATGTTTTACCAAGATGAATGATTCCTTCCTGGATTGGGGATGGAGCGATGGGTTCCCCATCATTCCTCCTACGGCGGAAGCGGTCAATGAGATGCTCAAAGGAACCAAGAGATATCCTGATGATATCGTCGTGGAGCAATTTGTTCCGGGGAATGCTCAGGGAACCGTCAAAAATATCGCCATCAATGCCGTGATGGCCGGGTGTAAACCAGAATTTCTGCCAGTCGTCATTACAGCAATAGAGGCCATGCATGATCCAGCAATCAATTTGCGTGTTTGCACCATGTCGACCGGCCCGCATGCACCGCTTTTTATCGTCAATGGTCCCATTGTCAATCAACTAAAAATCAACTCGGGAATTTGTGCACTAGGACCGGCCGGGCCTGAAAGACTGTCTTTTGCCAACGTGGTGATTGGCCGGGCCGTGCGCTTATCATTAATGAATATGGGCAATTGTTATCCCGGGATCATGGATCAAGATACCATTGGGGCACCGACTAAATTCAGCTTGGTCCTCGCGGAAAATGAAAAAGCGAATCCTTGGGAGCCCTATCACGTCGAAAAGGGATTTGGACCAGAAGAAAGCACGGTAAGCTGTTGCTACGGGGTTTCCCTGATCGATATGAGGGATCTGGAGAGCGATACCGCTGCCGGGCTCATGAATGCCTTCGCCAGAAATCTCATTGGGATCGCGGCCATCATGAGTCATGGGCCTTTTATTTATCGGCCTATGATTCTCCTGGCTCCGGATCATGCCAGTATCCTGGTCCGTGAGGGTTGGACGAAGGATGATGTACGACAGTATCTTTATCTTCACTGTAGAGTAACCGCTGAGAATTACCGGCGATCCTCTCAGCGTCCCGTGGAAGAAAAGTGGATCGAAGCAGCTGATTCCCAGGCCATGGTCGCCCTCTACGAGAAACCAGAAATCATTGACATTGTGGTAGTAGGCGGTATGGCTGGAAAGAGTTCGGCTTATGCCGGACTTTATCCGGCCAATCCCTACGTTATTAAAAGTTGAAGACTGACGAAATCTCCATAAGCAGGTTGAATTTGTTGGGATTGCTAGCCTGCAATGTAGCGGCAGATTATTAAAGGGCTTTCCCCGGATATTTTTACCCATAGTGGGCAAGACCCCGATTTCAATTCAGGAGGTAAAAGGTCATGAGAAAAAAAATGTTTGGTATCTTTGTTTGGTCATTGGTTCTTTTTTTCTTATTCATGGGGATGAATGCAGCTTGGGCGAAATATCCTGAAGGCAAGATCAAGCTCATTTGTGCTTGGGCTGTCGGGGGAGGGACCGATATAATGGCCCGGACGCTGGCGAGTTACGTGAACCCCTATTTGGAGGGGAGGGTTTATGTTGAAAATGTCACGGGAGCAAGTGGGCTCATTGCCATGCGGGAAATTCTCAATGCCGCCCCAGATGGGTATACCATAAAGATGCTGGCGACAACTAACACCGTCGCGCCCCATTTCATAAAAGATTATCCTTCAGTAGAACTTCTCGACCCCATTTGCATTACGGCTGAAGACCCAATGATTTTGGCCGTGAGTCCGGAGAGTCGTTTCAAAACGCCTCAAGAGCTGATTGCTTTTGCCAAGGCAAATCCAGGAAAGCTTACCTGTGCAACTGCCGGCTACGGTACTCCTAATCATTTAGCCGGTGCTGCCTTGGCAACGGCCCTCGGCACTCAATTTAGTTATGTGCCTTACAAGGGATCGGCTCCTGCTCTGGTAGCCGCAGCGGGAAAACACGTAGATTTTGCTACTTCCGGGGGCTCCGAAGCGATTCCCTTGGCGGGGGCAAAGAAAATAGAACCCCTAATTTCCTTCAGTGTTAAACGTTCCCTTCTATATCCAAATGCCCCAACGGCAAGGGAGTTAGGTTATGATATCGTGATCAGTCGTTGGATGGGAGTGGCTGCACCAAAAGGTTTACCTAAGGAGGTCAAGGCCATTCTGGCCGAAGCCTTCAAAAAAGCCGTAGAAAACGATGAATTTAAGAAATTTATTCTGCGGAATGGGATGGAACCAGTTCTAGCCAGTCCGGAAGAGGCTGCTCTTTGGCTTAAAAAACAAAACGATTATTTCAGAAGCGTGACGACTAAAGCCGGCATCCAGCCCGAATGAAAAACTATTCTTATCCGAACGCAGGGGGGGAGCTTTCTTTAAAAGGCAAGGCTTTTGGTTTAGAAAAAGATTCGAAAGGTCAGCTTCAACATTCATTTACGCTGGGTGTGCCATAAGATAGGGGAGAGAAAGGACCCAGAGAAATTACCTGGATGAAGAAAAAATAGCCAAGCATCGGAACATCTTTGCGTTGGACCTTCTCCTGAGGAGATCATGAAGAAAAACGACCGTTACACTGCCCTCATCTTGGGTATTTTTGGTCTATACATTGCCTATGAAGGCTACCAGTTAAAATTAGGGGCCCCAAATGCGCCGAAACCTGGGTTCATGATTTTCTGGATGGGCATTATTCTCACAAGCCTTAGCATTCCCCTCTTCATTCAGACCTTTCTCTCCGGTAGAGACGAGAAAAAAGTATTATGGAAAGGGTTACATTGGCATCGGGGAATCAAATTAATGCTGTCCTTACTCATTTATGTAGCTGTCTTTAAATGGGCGGGTTTCATTTTAAGTACTTCCCTTCTTCTTCTTTTTCTTTTCAAGGGATTAGAGCCCCAAAAATGGGGGACGGCCCTATTGCTCTCAACAGCGACCGTTACGATCTGTTACCTTGTTTTTAGAGTTTTTCTAGAACTTCAGTTCCCTGCGGGTCTTTTGGGATTTATTATGCCCTAAGATTGCCCCTCATAGGGGCTTAATTGAAGAATCTTTCGGAGTGTGATTGATTTAAAAAGAATGGTTTCATAATAAAACTGCATTTGGGGGTAAACAGTCAATTAGCAGATCATCTATTGAATAATTTTTGATCATCCAATGCGCCGAAAAACGGAAAGGTTTCTAATCGCGGACTAAAAATGGACCTTTTCAGTTGTTTGCAATTGGGTATAGCTGCTGCTTTGCAACCCGTCAACATTCTCTTTTGTTTCATGGGCGTTTTAATCGGTACGCTGACCGGGGTCTTACCCGGAATTGGAACGTCGGGGGCTGTGGCCATCCTTCTGCCCACTACTTTTAATATTTCCCCAGTTTCGGCGATCATTATGCTGGCCGGAATCTATTATGGGGCCATGTATGGAGGTTCCACCACATCGATCTTGGTGAACATTCCGGGAGAAGCTGCCTCAGTCGTGACTTGCTTTGATGGTTACCAAATGGCTCGCAAGGGAAGAGCAGGCCCTGCCCTGGGAATAGCTGCCTTTGGATCCTTCATCGCCGGAATTTTTGGTATTATTATGATTTCTGTTCTCGCTCCTTCTCTCTCGCGCATTGCTTTTGATTTTGGACCGCCCGAATTTTTCGGCCTGATGGTAATGGGATTGACGCTGGCTAGCTTTCTGGGATCCGGTTCCATGATAAAATCCTTGATGATGGTTGCCCTAGGCATCATTTTAGGTTGTGTGGGCATGGATCCAATCTCTGGCACACCCAGGCTCACCTATGGAATCACACCCCTTTTAGACGGCTTGGAAATGGTTTCAGTTGTCATGGGCCTTTTTGGTATTTCCGAGGTCCTGATCAACCTGGAACAGGAAGGGGAGAGGGAAATTTATGAAACGAAAATAAAAGGGCTTTTGCCGAATCGCGAAGATTGGAAAAATTCTACCAAACCCATCATCCGGGGCTCCTTTCTTGGTTTTTTCATTGGAATCATTCCTGGCGGCACTGCTGTACTCTCTTCTTTTCTATCATATGCCCTTGAAAAAAAAATATCGAAACATCCAGAGAAGTTTGGAGCGGGAGCGATTGAGGGAGTCGCGGGGCCAGAAACGGCCAATAACGCCACCACCTTTGGAGCGATGGTCCCTCTCTTAACCCTTGGGATACCCTGCAATGTAGTCATGGCTCTATATCTCGCCGCCCTGATGATTCACGGTATAATCCCTGGACCTCTTCTGATTCAAAAATATCCGGAACTGTTCTGGGGTGTCGTGATCAGCATGATTGTCGGTAACCTAATGCTTCTCATCTTGAACCTCCCTCTGATTGGATTATGGGTTAAAATCTTAAAAGTCCCCTACAAGGTCCTCTTCCCTTTAATCATTTTATTCTGCTTGATCGGTTCATATAGCGTGAACTTAAGGATTATTGACGCCATGGTAATGCTTATTTTTGGAGTGCTTGGATACTTGATGAAAAAGTACGAATATGATGGAGGCCCTCTCATTCTGGCCTTTATCTTGGGCCCTATGTTGGAAATAGCTCTCCGTCAGTCCTTGATCATCTCTCACGGCGGGTTCGGCCTTTTTGTCACTCGCCCTCTGGCACTCATTCCTCTTCTAGTTGCTTTGCTATTCCTGATCTTTCCTTTATTTCCTCTCATTAGGAAGAGAAGGGATCGGAAGAATAAACCAATATGACGCAGGCGGAAGTTCAACTTAGTTGCACCAAAAGGAGGGAAAGGCATCCAAAAATAGTATGTTATGAGAGCCCGAGGCATTAAAAATTAGTTCACGATGTTATGAGAGCAACCACTTACTCCATAAAGCTTGGCCAGATCAGAATCCGGCATTACTTTCTGGCCACGAATGAGGTAAATTAGCTCCTGAATACGTTCGACAGGAATTGCCCGTTTATCTCCTTCCATCGTTCTAACTCCAGTATTGTCCCCCTTTTTGCCTGCGCGCTTCGCTCTCCCCAATCTTTTTATGCGTCTGTTGCACGGAGAAAGATGGTGACAAACAAAAACTCCACCTCTTCTCAAGAAATGGG
>CAYQWO010000192.1:3518-6817 GCA_964421095.1 uncultured Syntrophaceae bacterium | reverse complement strand
GCGTCGTCGGCTAAGTGCCGAGGTAAGCATGGCGGATCGTCTCGGTGGCCAGAAGGTCTGCGGCTGGGCCTTGAAGGGTGATTCGGCCCGTTTCTAACACGAAGCCATGATGAGCTAGGCTGAGAGCCATTTCCGCATTCTGCTCCACGAGGAGAATGGTCATCCCCGAGCGGTTGATTTCTCCGATAATTTTGGCAATCTCTTCGACCATAAGAGGGGCCAGCCCAAGAGATGGTTCATCCAGGAGCAGAAGGCGGGGGCGGGCCATAAGGCCTCGCCCAATGGCGAGCATCTGCTGCTCTCCGCCGCTCAAGGATCCGGCTTCCTGGCTCCGCCGTTCGCGCAGGATCGGGAAATGCTCGAAGATTCTCTCCAAATCCAGCTGCAAGGTATCCTTGGGATCAGACCGAAGGTAGGCGCCTACCTCCAGATTCTCCAGGACGTTCATCCGGGGAAAGAGCTTTCGACCCTCGGGGACCTGAACGATCCCTAAAGCGACAATCTCTCGGGGGGTTCTGAGGTGGATGGGCTCTCCTCGGTAAAAGATTTCTCCAGAAGTCGGGCGGAGAAGCGCGGATATCGTTTTCAAAGTGGTGGTTTTCCCCGCCCCGTTGGCGCCCAGAAGGGCGACAATAGTACCTTCGGCCACCTGGAGACTGGCTCCTCGAAGCGCCTCAATCCTTCCGATGCGTACTACCAGGTCACGAACGTTCAGCAGCATAACGTTTCGTCCCGAGATAAGCCTTGATCACTTCCGGGTCACGGCTTACCTGAGCGGATGTTCCCTCGGCAATCTTCCGGCCGAAATTGAGCACGGCAATCCGGTCGCAAAGGCCCATGACGATCCGAATGTTGTGCTCCACGAGCATCACGGTTGTCTTCCCCTCTCGAATCTTCTGGATTCGGGCAACCATCTCCCGGCTCTCTTCAGCCGAG
Source organism: uncultured Syntrophaceae bacterium (assembly GCA_964421095.1). GTDB lineage: Bacteria > Desulfobacterota > SM23-61 > SM23-61 > SM23-61 > CAYQWO01. Next base: position 5,881 of record CAYQWO010000192.1, on the reverse strand, counting down.
AGTCCGGAAAAGGGCTCATCGAGGAGGAGCATCTGGGGGCCACTGGCCAGAGCAATGGCCAGCTCCAGGATGCGTTGATGCCCCAGGGGAAGGTTTCGCGCCACTTCATCTTGCAGTCGGTCTATGCCCAAAAAATGGAGAAGCTCCAGCGCCTTCTCGCGCTGCTCCTTCTCTGTCCTCCGGGCATGTTTTGTATGGAAAAGGGCTGCGAGGGGGTTGACGCGAATAATTCCGTAAGTCCCCACCAGGACATTCTCCAGAACCGTAAAGGATTGAAAAAGGGCGCTGATCTGGAAGGTCCGAGCCAGGCCGAGACGGGTGATGGCGTGGGGAGGAAAGCCGGTGATGTCCCCTCCATCAAAACGGATTTTCCCCCGACTGGGGGGGAGAACTCCGGAAACCAGGTTAAATACCGTAGTTTTGCCTGCCCCATTGGGGCCGATCAGGCCGAAACATTCTCCGGGACGCACGGAGAGATCAAGATCCGCGACCGCCGCCAACCCTCCGAAGTTACGAGTAAGTTCCTCGATCTCCAGAATGTTCACAGTTTGTCTGCCCTCTCGCTCAAGAAAATGGCCTAGCCCCTTTTCTGGCGAATAGCTTGGAGAAAATGCGGGTCAGAGTGACCAGGCCCCCCGGGAAGAAAAGCATGACTACTGCCAGGAGAGTCCCATATACTACCGACTGCAATGGGCCTGCGGCCCGGATGAACTCCGACAGGACCGTAAGAACCACACTTCCCAGGACGGGTCCGGCAAAGGTGGCCACCCCTCCTACAATCATATAAATCTGGACGTAAATGGACTGCCAGATGGTGAAATCAGACGGAGAAATGAATCCGATGTAGTGACCATACACAGCTCCCGTAAGGCCAGCGAAGAAGGAGCTTACTCCAAAGGCAAAGAGTTTGTACTGGGTCGTCTGGATCCCCACGCACCGGGACCGGAGTTCGGTATCGCGGATGGCGAACCAGATCCTTCCCACTCGGGAACGTTCGAAACGGAAAAGGATTACCAGGGTGATAAAAAGCACAAGGGAGGCAAAATAGGCATAGGCCAGCTTTCCGGGGGGAATTCCTGGAGGCCGTGGGATGCCCAGAAGGCCACTGGGACCTCCGGTGAATTCCCGCCAACGGGTAGCGATGAGAAAGAAGACCTCGTTGAAAGCAAAGGTAACCAGGACAAAATAAATTCCCGCTAGCCTTAGCGCTGGGTAGCCCAGAGCCAGGGAGACAAGAAAGGCCAATCCGCCTCCCAGGGGCATCCCCCACCAGGGGCTCAAGCCAATTTCTTTAGCCAGGAGGGCGGAGGTATAGGCCCCGATCCCCATGAAGGCGGCATGCCCACAGGAAAGAAGACCCACGTTCCAGACTACCCGCAAGCTCAAGGCCAGGCAAATGTTGAGACAGGTCATGATGTAGACGTGAAGCCAGTAAGGATCTCCAATCAGGGCAGGCAGACCGGCGAGAATGAGCGCGATGAGGATGAAAGAAGGTACTTTCATATCACATCCGGTAAGGGAGAATGCCTGAAGGGCGAACCAATAAAATGCCCATGAGAATTACAAAGCTCACAATGCTGGCGATCGTGGGATCGTAGAAACTGGCGGTGATACTCTCGATAAATCCAATGATGAAACCACCCACCAGCGTTCCGGTTACACTCCCCATGCCGCCCAGCACAATGATGACCAGGCCCTTGAGAAGGGGCGTATGGCCGATGTTGGGGTCGATGACCAGCATGGGAGTGACCAAAAAAGCGGCCGCCGCGCTTAAACTGAAGCTTACGATGAATACCAGGCGACATATCTTGGTAATCTCGATTCCATGGAGGACCGCCGCTTCCCTATCTTGTTCCACCGCCCGTATGGCCTTGCCAGCTTTGGTGTGACGGATAAAGATGAAAAGGCCCCCGATTAACAGGAGGCCGCCAATAATGACCACCAATCGCTCGTAGGAAACCGAAGCTCCCCAGAACTTCCATATGCCCCGAAAGGGAGAGGGGACAGCCTTGGAGATAATCCCAAAACGGAGCCAGACCGCGCCCTCGATGGCCAGGATAAGTCCGAGGGACATGACCAGACTGGGAAGAAACTGGCCCAGGAGGCGTCGAAAAAGAAAACGCTCCATAAGGATACCCAGACCGGCTGTCGCCGCTATGGAGATTGCCCCGGAAAGGAAATAGTCAATACCTAACTCAACGCAGAGAATGTAAAAGAGCATGGCCGAAAGCATATAGACCGTGCCCTGGGCAAAGTTCACGATATGCATGATCCCCATGATGAGGTTCAGTCCTACGGCTACAAGGATGTAGAAGCAGGAAAGGACTACCCCGTTGGTAAAGATTTGCAGGTAAAAGGGAAAA
>CAYQWO010000192.1:0-3418 GCA_964421095.1 uncultured Syntrophaceae bacterium | reverse complement strand
ATTCCACGATGGAGTTCTACCAGCTTTTTCTGTTTGCCGTCGTAAGTTGTTAAGGGAACGGGGAAGAGGAACTGACAGTCGAGCCCGTAATACGATTTACCGCCGATTCTCGCCCGGCCAAAAACCCCGTCAATATTCACTTTGGGCATGGCGTCCCTGACCGCTGTGGGATCAAGGGTTCCGGCGATTTCGATGGCCTTCTTAACTACAAAGAGAACGTCCGAGTTCCGCCAGACCAGAGGATCGAATTTCTGCTTGTATTTTTCTTCGTACTTTTTCGCCACCTTGGTGGCCAAGGGAGTAGGGTCAGTAGCAAAGATGCCATAGAAGAGAACACCGTCCATGAACCCGGCAGCCACTTTCTCAAAGGTGGGTAGGGATTGGGTGTAACTGAAGATCATCACTCCACTGTAGCCAAGTTCCTTAGCCTGTTTGCAGGCCAAAGGTCCATCTGAGCCGGCCCAGGCCCCGAAGTCGATGGCGTGGGGCTTCTTGGCGATCAACTTGGTGAGCATGGGCGTAAAATCTGGGGTGCCCCGGGGAGCAAAAGCTTTATCCGTGATGGTCAGGCCGATCTTTTTGGCCACAAATTCCACATCTTCTGCCTGGATCAAGCCCGTTTCGTCGTCGGTTGAGGTAAGCGCGATGGTTTTTATGTTATTCTTTTGGACAATCCAGGGAAGGAGAGCGGAGTGGCCCTGGATCGGCTCTAAGATGGTTCTGAAAGTATAGGGAGCGCCCGGATGCGTGGCCTTCTTTCCGCCGTAAGTGTAGCCGATATGCAGGATCTTGTTTTCGGTGACCAGCGGGTTGACGGCGATGACACAGGTACCCCCTGTGGTGACGATATATTTTACTTTGTCATTGTAAATGAGCTTGTTAACCGCAGCGACCGCTTCCTTGGCATCGTATTTGTTGTCATAAGTGATGAGCTTGATAGTATAGGTTTCCTGGCCCACTTTGATACCCCCTGCGGCGTTGATTTCTTCCGAGGAGAGCTCCATGGCCCGCAAGAGCCCCAGACCAGTAGGCGCCGCAGCTCCGGAGAGCGGGGTATTGATTCCGATGGTCAGCTCCTTGGCAGAAAGATCGGGTTGCCAAGGCCAAGGTAAGTAAAGGGGAATGAAGCTTAGGGATACTATGGCTGCAAGAATAAAGACCTTACGCATGGCGCCACCTCCTTTGGGAATTCAGGGGATGATATCTTGGAAATCCCCAGACCGGTTAATCATAGCGAAACTTGATAAAAACGCAATTAACAGTCTCAAAATAGTATTCACAGGTCCTTGCTATCCGTCATGCCGGACCCCGGACTTGATCCGGGGCGGCATCCAGTGCCTTTAATCCCGCTTAGACCGGGACTGGATTCCGGTCGACAAGACCCGACCACGGGCTTACAACGTGCCGGAATGACGACTAAAAAATGTCTAGACTATTATGAGACCCTTAATAACTATTTGATCGTTCGTAAAGCTCCCGACACTGCCGCAATGAAATCCTCGACCCGGGCGCCCGCGATCACTATCTTCTTCTCTTCCCATTCCTTTCGAATGATCCTTTCCATTTCAGCCTCTTGAGCAGGAGCTTGGCGGAGGGCTTGCTCTATTTCTTCGGGCATCTCTCTTCGGGAAGGCTGCATATTGCCGGTAAAGAAGATATCGTAGATCCGACCTTCGAAGATGCCCAGGCTGGCTCGAATCATCGGCCCTCCAGAGACCTTGTAGACGAAATGAGAGACCTTGACTCCCGGGGGCAGGTGAGCAAAACGTCTCCGGGTGGACTTGGCAAAAAACCATTGATCATTATCGTACATATTCGCAAAGGATCGCCGGAACTCCCTCTCTGGTTCAGTGATTTCCTCGGGTTTCAAAGAAACTCCGAAGGTTTCCTCCAAAGCCCGGATCACCACTTCTTTAACCTCGACGAGGGAAACCGGCCGACCCAAACCCTCTTCCAGTGATCCTACCCGCTCAGAAATTGATTTCGCTTCTTTATCTGCAAATTTCTCGGGAGGAGGAATAAGGGCTCTTTCCACTATGTCCATGGGCATCGGAGTGATGGTGAGACCGACCCGTTCCACGGCGATATCCCCGTCAAAGGCCAGGCTGTGCGGCCCGATTTTTTTCCACTTGCCGCCGACTTCGATCTCCAGGTCATTGAGCGGCCGGTGCCGGGCCCGGATCGCCCATTCTTTCTGTATTCTCCGGGCGATCCCCTCGTTGACTTTGCGGAATGCTTCAGCCATTTCTACGGGGAGGAAGCGACGGTGGATATAAAGCCCCGCAAGAATATACCCTTGATGACCGAAGATGAGACCTTGGGTGGGAATCCGTTTGACCGGGATGTCATGGCGTTGGCAGAATTCGAGGTCTATATCATAGTCCGGACTGATGTAGTAGCCCATCACCACGCTCGGGCGGCGAAAAGTGAAAACGGCGAGCGTGTCAGGAACAAGGCCTTCCTTCCGCGCTTTCGTCAGAGCCGGCGAAAGGGCCATGGCGGATTCAGCATAGGAATCCGTCGCCAGGTCAAGGAAGCGCCAGGATTTCTCCATGGTCTTGGGGTCCTTCACGAGAATGGAGTTGCCAGACTGACAACATAGAAATCGAATTGAGTGGATATTATAAATTGATCAACAGAGTGTCAAGAGATATTTCATCCCTATTTTCTTCTTGACTTTAAGAAAGGTGTGGATTAAATGATCAAGAATCACTCTTGTACCCTCATGAGTCTTCTACAATCGGCTTCAATGGATACCTTATTCAAGCCGCGGTCCGTGGCCATTATTGGCGCTTCGGATGACCTCGCGCGCATCGGAGGCTTGCCCATCCGCTTTCTGCGCCAGCATGGGTATACCGGCAAAATCTTCCCGGTCAATCCGAAGTACAAAGAGATTGCCGGATTTCCCTGCTATCCCACGATGAAAGACATTCCCGAGCCCGTGGACTTAGCCCTGGTCGGGATTCCCCGGGAGTTTGTTTCTGATGTCCTCAAGCAGTGCGCGGACAAGAGAGTCCCTTTTGTCATTCTTTTCAGCGCCGGTTATGCGGAAATGGGGGAAGCCGGCAGGAAGGAGCAGGAAGAACTGCGGAGATTTGCCAGGCAGATGGGAATCCGGGTCGTGGGCCCCAATTGTATCGGCATCATCAACACCCATGACCATGTCGCTTCCTCTTTCACCAGCGGCTTGGAGATCGAATCCTTGATCCCGGGAGCCATCGGGCTCATCACCCAAAGCGGAGGAATCGGCAACTGTATCCTTACCCGGGCCCATGACCGTTCCATCGGCTTAAGCTTTTTCATTTCTTCCGGGAACGAGCTCGACCTGGAGATTGCAGATTTCCTGGAGTACTTCCTTCAAGACCGCAGGACGCGGTCCATCGCCCTTTTGCTGGAGGATTTGAAAGACCCGAGAAAA
>CAYQWO010000191.1:5123-6818 GCA_964421095.1 uncultured Syntrophaceae bacterium | reverse complement strand
AGAAGATTAACCACAGAGAACGCGGAGAACGCAGAGAAGAACTAAAATGTTAAGACCCAAAAAAAGAACGGGTTTTCTTGAATATTGTTTTTTTGAATGATCCTACTCTGTGATCTCTGCGTGCTCTGCGGTGGAAAATTAAAGGCAAAGAAAGGGAGGAGGGGAAATGGGATCAAGAAAGATTCTTCGGGTCGTTCTCATCCTGGGAGTGCTGTCAATCATCTTATCCGGTGGATCTCCGGCTTGGGGGCAGGTTGACTTCCCGCATAAGCCCATAGAAGTCATTGTTCCCTATGCGCCGGGTGGAGGAGTGGACCTGGGAGTGCGTTTTTTCTCCGATAAATGGGCTGAATTTCTGGGGCAACCTGTGGTGATCATCAACAAACCCGGAGCCGGGGGGTATCTCGGCGGTAAGTTCGTCGCCTTGGCCAAACCTGACGGATATACGCTTCTGGGAACGAGCGAGAGTAACCTCATGTTAACGCCGTTATTACGGAAGGAGCCAGATTACACCATAGATAGTTTCCGCATCCTCTTTTTTTTCAGTAAGACCTACCTCTATTTTAACGTCCGAGCTGACTCGAGATGGAAAACCCTTCATGAATTTTTGGCCGAAGCCAAGAGTAATCCAGGCAAGCTGAAGTTTTCGACCTATGGAGTGGGTAGCTCACCCCACTTTGCCGTGGAGATGCTCTCCAAGGTGGCCGGGGCCAAATTGACTTTGATTCCCTTCAAATCAAGCCCGGAAAGTATGACGGCCCTCATTGGGGGCAATGTAGACATGTGCGTGGTGTTTGGAGTCCCCGGCGTGACCGGAACCGGGCTGGTCCGGCAACTGGCGGTGGGAGACTATGAAAGAGCGCCTGATTTCCCGCAGGTGCCGACCTTAAAGGAGTTAGGCTACGATGTGGGGTACAATACGTCCATCTATCTCGGGCTCTCGGCACCCGTCAAGACACCGGAGAAGGTCATATCGAAGCTGCTCGAAGTCCATGAGAGGGTACGGCAGAAATATGCTAAGGAAATAAGCGAGAAGCTGTCCAAACTCGATCAACACCCCACTCATATTGACGGAATGACGGGCATGCAGATCCATAAAGAAAAAGAGAAGATCTTTAAGGAACTGATTCCCCAAATCGGGATCAAGATTGAGTGAGGAATGACCAAAAGCAGTCCTGATCAAATTGGGGGCCTCATCTGGCTGGCTTTAGGAATTCTCCTCTGCCTGGGCTCGGTGAAGCTCGGGTTGGGAACACCTCATAGCCCGGCATCCGGATTTGCCCCTTTTTTAACTGGATGTCTCCTGGGATTGTTTGGTCTGATTCTAACGCTCAGTTCTATTTTGAGGGAATCAGATGGAAAGAAAAGTTTTCCAGAGACTCACTCCCGCAAGGGATGGACCAAGGGATTCCTCTCCCTTCTGATCCTCTTTTTATATGCCGCTCTGGTGAATACGTTGGGTTTTATTATTTCCACTTCCCTATCGATGTTCTTCCTTTTTAAGATCATGGAGCCCCGAAAATGGTTAAAGCTCATCCTCATCTCCGTTTCTACGTCGCTTCTGAGTTATCTCATTTTCTGCACCTGGCTTAGGGTTTCTTTTCCCAAAGGAATATTCGGACTCGGATAAGCGGAGTATATTCTTATGGGATTCATCGATGCTTTTGCCTTAGGCTGTCTCTTATACACATCTGA
>CAYQWO010000191.1:2212-5113 GCA_964421095.1 uncultured Syntrophaceae bacterium | reverse complement strand
AGGTTGGCATACCGCGGTGAGCGTGAGCAACCTCTTTTCCTGTTTTATCGGCGTATTCATAGGAACTTTGATCGGCGTTCTCCCCGGGATCGGACCTGCAGGGGCCGTCGCCCTTCTCCTGCCCCTATCTTTTGGGCTACCCCCCACTTCCGCAATCATCCTGCTGGCGGGCATCTATTATGGGTCCCAATACGGGGGTTCCATAACGTCCATTTTGGTGAATATTCCCGGGGAGTCTTCTTCGGTCGTCACGTGTTTAGACGGTTATAAAATGGCTCGACAGGGGCGGGCCGGTCCTGCCCTGGGGATCGCTGCTTTGGGGTCTTTCATTGCCGGGACAGCCGGGGTCATCCTTCTCATGTTCTTGGCCACCCCCCTATCCTCCGTGACGATTCGATTTGGACCTCCCGAGTATGCAGCTTTGATGATCCTCGGCCTTACGATTTTGACATACCTTGCCCATGGGTCGATGATTAAGGCGATCCTGATGGCCATCCTGGGAATCGCCTTAAGCCAAATAGGAGCGGACCTGGTCTCCGGGCGTAATCGGTTCACCTTCGGGATCGCGGATTTAGAAGATGGCGTGGGATTGATACCCCTGGTCATGGGACTCTTTGGGATCGCGGAAGTCTTGACCAACTTAGAAGGGTCCGTTGATCTAGATGTGTTCAAAACGAGGATTAAGGGTCTTTTTCCGAATCTAAGGGACTGGCAAGACTCGATCAGGCCTATTTTGCGTGGGACCTTCTTGGGTTTCTTTTTGGGGATCCTGCCTGGCGGTGGGGCGGTTCTTTCGTCTTTCGTATCCTATGGCCTGGAAAAGAGGGTTTCCAGGCACCCCGAAAGATTTGGCACCGGGGTGATCGAAGGGGTGGCCGGCCCGGAGTCGGCCAACAACTCCGCAACGGCAGGGGGCTTTGTGCCCCTCTTTACCCTGGGTATCCCGACCAATGCGGTTATGGCCCTAATTTTGGGCGCTCTGATGATCCATGGACTGCAGCCGGGCCCCATGTTATTGGGGAAGCATCCCGAGGTCTTTTGGGGAACGGTGGTCAGTATGTATATCGGAAACGTCATGCTTTTAATCTTGAACATTCCTTTGATCGGGCTCTGGGTAAGAGTGTTGCGGATTCCTTACCGAATCCTTTTCCCCTTCATCCTTTTCTTCTGCGTCATCGGATCATACAGCATGAGCAATAGCGTATTCGATGTTTTTGTAATGCTCCTCTTCGGCATCATCGGCTACCTGTTCAGGAAATTTGCCTATGAAGCGGCGCCTTTAGTCTTAGCCTTTATTTTAGGGCCCATGCTGGAGAATGCCCTGCGTCAATCTCTCCTCATGTCAGAAGGAAGCTTTTTGATCTTTTTCTCAAGACCCATGGCAGCAGTTATAGTCATTATTGCGTTGCTCATACTCGCCTCTTCCCTTCTCCCGACTCTTAGGAAGGGAAGAGAGGTGATTACCAAGATCGGGTGAATATCCAGCGGCAAGGAGAAGGGATAATCATTTAGGGGGCACAGAGGGGAGGGAATCACAGCTTTTTGAACTTGCTGAAAATAGATAATTTCTCTGCGTTCTCTGTGGTTAGATTTTAACAATACCAAATCAAAGACGAGGAGGAAGGTTATGAAAAAAACAGTCGCGAGAAAAGAAAAAAGGCTTTGGGCAGGGGGATTTTTTTTAGTCTTATTCTTTTCCCTCATGACGATGGCGTTAAATTTTTCTTTAACGTGGGCGGCCGAGGAGGCCTATCCCAATAAGCCCATTAACCTCGTGATCAGCATGACGCCGGGCGGAGTGCTGGATACGCATGCCAAGATTATTGGGGAAAGGCTGGGAGAAGTTTTAGGACAGCCAGTCCTGCGGGTGCATAAACCTGGAGGTGGGGGAGTATTGGCCGCCTCCTTTGTCGCTCGATCCAAGCCGGATGGATATACCCTATTTACCGGAACATCGAGTAACATGGTATTGCCCCCTATTTTGAAGAAACTGGATTACGAGTTGAAGGATTTCGTTCCTTTGGGGATTTACTGTAAGGGAGTCGTCCATCTTTATGTTAGGACTGAAGCCCCGTGGAAAACCCTTGAAGAATTCGTCGCCGAAGCGAAAAAACGCCAGTTAAAAGTCAGTTCTTATGGAAAAAACTCCCATGCGGAATTCGTGATCGAAGCCTTCAGCAAGCAGGCCGGGATTAAGCTGGCCCACGTTCCCTACAAAAGTTGCAGCGAAGCGGTCACCGCTCTTTTGGGAGAACACGTGGATGCGGATTTTTGTACCTCGGCCATCGGGCAGATCGCTGCCGGTGCGGTGCGAATATTGGCGATCGCCGATTATGAACGATCGAAACTTTTCCCGGAGGTCAAAACATTCAAAGAATATGGCTATACGGTGGCGTTACCTATGTCGTATTCCCTTTGTGTTCCCCGGGACACCCCTAAGAAAATAGTGGATATTTTGGCCAATGGGATGCAGGAGGTTTTTAAGCGTTATGGCCATAATATTGAAGAAGAATTAATGAGAGTGGATGCCATCCCCGCTTTTTACGACTCTGCCAAGAGCATTCAGGAGTTTAATCGAGATTACGAAGTGACTCTTAAGATAGCCAAAGAGTTAGGCGTGATTGAAAAATAAAAAGAGAGAGAAAGTCTGATGAATTTTTCTTAGAAATGGGGGTTTGGGAGAATGGAGAGATTGCTCGGTTATGGACCGTCAGGAGTGGATTGGCAGGAGCGAATCAATTTTGCGCGGATGCGGGAACAGAGGGCAGAACGAGTCAGGTTTTTCATGAAAAAGTATAACCTCCCGGCCCTACTGCTCTATGCGCCGGAAAACATCCGTTATGCCACTGGAAAGCGCAGCGCCGTCTTCGAATCCAACCTGGTCTATGTTTTGTTTTTTGC
>CAYQWO010000191.1:0-2112 GCA_964421095.1 uncultured Syntrophaceae bacterium | reverse complement strand
TGCGAGAGGCTGGGATTCGAACCGTCAGCTGTTCCGGCCTGATGGCGGATGCCCGGCTCATTAAGACCGAGGACGAAGTCAACTGTTTAAGGATGGCGGCAGCCATTGTGGATCGGGCGTGGTGGGCGGTTTACGAGAATCTGCGGCCGGGGGTCCGGGAGTGCGAGATTGCCGGCATCGTCTACAAGACGCTCTATGAAATGAACGTAGAAGATGCCCGCATGCTGGGCCTTTCCGGCCCGCGGGGCTGGCCGAATTACCGGGGCTCGGGCTTAACGGATCGAATCATTCAGCCCGGGGAGCTGGCCTACTTTGACATCTATAACGTGAGTTATAGCGGCTACCGGACCTGCTATTACCGAACCTTTTGTGTGGGTCGGCGCCCGACTCCCAAGCAAAAGGACTGGTATAAACAATGCTATGAATGGGTCTACGGGGCGCTGGCCGAGGTGAAACCGGGGGCCACGACGGCAGACGCAGCGAAGCGTTTTCCGGAGGCGAAACTTTGGGGGTACCCCGGAGAAGAGTGGGCGGTCTGCAGCCAATGGGGCCATGGGATCGGGCTCACCCTCTATGAACGGCCGATTATCTCCCGGGCCTATTCCCTGGACGATCCCCTGGTTTTTGAAAAAAACATGACCTTTGCCATTGAGACCCAACAGGGGGAAGAGGGGATCGGCGGGGCTCGCCTGGAAGAGATGGTCGTAGTCACGGAAGCCGGTTATGAGGTTCTTACGCGGTGGCCGGCAGAGGAGATTACGGTAGTAAAACATAGTCTCCTCGAATAACCTAAAAAACAAACCAGAGGAGAAAGGAGCTAACGAAATGGCCAAGGAGAAGGCAAAGGGTATCCAGATTGTTCCCCGATTAGCCTGGGGAATGCAGGGAGTGGACTATCAGGAAAGGATCAATTTTGATCGCCTGCGCAGGGAAAGGATGGAAAAAACACGGGCGGGGATGAAAAGACGTGGGATCGCTGCCGTGATCCTGACCACGATTAATCTTCGGTATGCCACCGGGACACGCACCCCCGAATGGCGCTACCGGGGTTCAGATTTGGGGATCGTCTTTGCCGAATACGATCCTATCGTTTATTTGTCGCACGAAGCTGTGGTGCATAATAGATATATGACTCCCTGGATAAAATCGGAGGACATTCGGACCATTCCCTTGATTCTGCCGGGTTCCAGCAAAGAACAGATTCTGGCCCAGGGACGAAGGATGGCGCAAATGATCTACCAGGATCTGAAGGAAAAGAAAATAGTTAAAGAAAAAATCGGCATCGAAGATATGGTCCCCTCCATCCGCGGCGGTCTTGAGGAGATGGGGGTGCGCATGGAGGCAGTGGATGACCTGATGCTCGACGTGCGCAAAATCAAGACCGAAGATGAAATCAACTGCCTGAAAATGGCCGGAGCGATCGCCGAAAAAGGTTGGATCGAGATGTTTACCCAGGTTAAGCCGGGGATGACGGATAATGAACTTTCGGCCCTCGGGACGGCAGCCATGATCCGGAGCGGAGCTGAAGGCCCGTTTAAAGTTTCCGTGCGGAGCGGTCCCTTGACTGGCCCGAATTACACGGGGATGCTGACAGATCGCATTGTGCAATACGGTGATTTGCAGCTTTGCGACATATGGGGCAATGTCTTCTGTGGTTACCGAACCTGCTATTACCGCACCTGGAAAGTTGGAGGGAAACCAACGCCGAAAGAAAAGGATTGGTATAAGCGGTGCTATGAGTGGACCGTGAGAATGTGCAATGCGGTGAAACCCGGCGTGACCACGGCCGATGTGGCCAAAGCTTTTCCCAAGGCCAGTGACTGGGGGCTCAAGAACGAGGATGAGACTTCGGTGAATGCCCTGGGACATGGGATTGGCGTCGGCAATCATGACCTCCCCATAATCCATCGTTCCGTATCTTTCAAGCATCCCGAGGTTTTGGAGAAGGGGATGGTCCTGGCTCTCGAGCCATGGTATGGAGAAAATCTTTACGGAGGCGTACGCCTCGAAAATACGGGGGTGATTACCGACAAAGGATTCGAGACCTTCTATACCATACCCATAGACGAGCTCCTTGTTCCCAGGAGCTCAATGATCTTTGAACCCTACTAA
>CAYQWO010000190.1:0-6823 GCA_964421095.1 uncultured Syntrophaceae bacterium | reverse complement strand
AATCCCCCCGCTTTTGGCCATGGAGGCGGCATCGATCCCCCGCCCGCAACCCACATCCAGGATACGGTGGCTGTTTCCCGACTGCGCAGCCCGCAGCGTTTCTTCGGTCATGCGCGCGAAGACAAATTCCGTGTCTCGAGAGAGAACGGCGGGCAGGACGTCCTCATCATTCCAATTTCGGTCAACTTTTCCCGGAGCCCTCTTTTCAGTCATGAGTGTCCTTTGCCCGGGAGACCTTTGGTGATTTGCTGCGGGAACGGAGGGAGCGGCAGCGAGCCCAACTGATTTCGACGATCCGGGCGATGAATTCGGTGTAAGTGAATCCAGCCGTTTTAGCGGAACGGGTCATCCCGGCATCCTGCGAAATATCCGGGTTGGCATTGACCTCCAGGACATAGGGAATTCCTTGAGGACTAAGGCGAATGTCTACCCGGGCGTAATCGCGGCATTCCATAATTCGATAGGCTGCCAGCGATACTTCCTTTACTTTTTTTTCCAGTGGGGAGGAAAGGGACGCCGGACACCGGGGAACGGTGGAGGAAAATTCGGGACTATTCTCTACCCATTTGGCGGCATAGCTGCAAATCCTGGGGAGCCCGGGGGGCATGCTGGAGAAATCGATCTCGGAAATGGGCAAGGCCTGGGGGCTCTCATTTCCCAGGACGGAGACATTCAACTCCCGGCCATCGATATATTCTTCCACCAATACGGGCTGCCCATACCCTCTATAAATTTTTTGCACCCGCTGCTTGAGAGTTTTCTCATCGGGAATAAAGGCCTCGTTATCGATGCCCAGACTGGCGTCCTCCCGCAGGGGTTTGATGATCAAAGGGAAGCGCAACTCCGAGAGCAGTCGATCCATTCCGGGCTGCCATACACAATAGGCTGGGGTGGGGAGGCCCTGATGGGCGAGGAGCGACTTGGTCTTTCCCTTGTCCTGCGATAGTCCGAGGGCCAGCGCGGATGAGCCTGTGAAGGGGATATCTAAGAGTTCGAGGAGCGCAGCAATGTTCATCTCCAGGCGGGTTCGACCGAGAAATTCTTCACAGAGGTTAAAGACCAAATCTGTTTTAGAGACACGTATTTTTTTCAGGAGTGCAGCCAGGTCTCCTTGGGCCTCCAGAGATTGGACAGGATAACCCGAAGAAATAAGGGCTTGTTGTACGGCACTGAGCCGTGACAGAACAGACTCCTGGCCGAAAATGTCGGGCGTCCCGTCCGGGAAGAAAGGCGCTGGCAGGCTATAGAGGATCAGAACGGCTGGTTCTTTCATGGCTTCAGTCCCACCCTCTGGCAGGCGATTTCCAACACGCGGTTGATGAGATCCTCATAGGATAAGCCGGCAGTTCTGGCAGCTTTGGGGAAACAGGAGTTGGCATCTGGATTGGGCAGGATTCCTGGCAGCGGGTTCAATTCCAGGACATTCGGCTCCCCGGCATCGTCCAAGCGAATATCGATGCGACACCAGTCCAGGCAACGCAGGGCCCAAAAGGCCGCTTTGCACACGGCTGCAATCTTTTTTTTCAGTTGGGGCGAAACCTTCGCCGGGCAGGCGAATATTTCCAGCGGCTTTTCCACTGTATCCCAAATCCACTTGGCTTCGAAAGAGTAAATGGGGTTAATCTCAGCAGGCAGTTGGTCAAACTGGATCTCTACGATGGGTAGCACTTGCACCCCAGCCCCATTTCCCAGAAGGGCCACGGTGAACTCCCGGCCGGGAAGATATTTTTCCACCAGCGCCGGTTGCTGGTATTTGGTTAGGACCGTGGAGATTTGCTCCTTCAGCTCTTTGGATGTGCCCACCAAGGCGCGATTGCCTATGCCTTTGCTGGACCCTTCGGCAATAGGTTTTACGATCAACGGAAAAGGGGGGAGTTCCTGTTTTTTTTTCAGATCGTGGACGACGACGAAAGGAGCCGTGGGGATCCGGTGGTAGGAGAGCACTTTCTTGGCCAAGGACTTATCCAAACAGAGGGCCAGCGTGAGGGGGTCCGAGCCGGTGTAAGGAATGCGCAGCATCTCCAGCAGGGCCGGGATTTGCGATTCCCGGCTGCTTCCATAAAACCCTTCCGCCATGTTGAAAACGATGTCGGGTCGAAGCTGGCGAAATTTTTCAAAAGCTTCTTCGTTGGCCTCGATGGGGATGACCCGATGCCGGCGTGCCAGGGCGGAGCGAACCGCTGCGATCGTCTCCTCATCGTCCCATTCCGCATAGAGGTCATCGGAAAAAGAATCTGCTGCGGGCTTCTTCAGGTTGAAGCAAAACCCAACGTTCATGGGGTCTCGGGCCTCTGCTAAAAGAGAAAAACCGCTGCGGCTACAACGGTGGCCCAGCCGTTCCTAACAATACAGGACTGGGTGATATTCGTCGTGCGCACGATCTTGTCGCTGATCCGGTAAAATTCTTTTTTTTCGTCCCAGCTCTTGTCTTCGTCGAATTCGATGCCCAGAGTGGAAGCCAACATGGCGGCAGCCAGGTCCTCGGCGTAATCCCCTGCTTCCTTTTCGGTTTGGCCAAACGCGTGGTGCTCGCTGAGGTATCCATACAGAGATTTTTCCGAAGGAATGCCACAGCCGATGGAAGCGGCGATGAGTCGCCGTGGCTCGTTGCTGCTGCACTTGGCCAGCACGCAGAAGGTAATCCCTCCGGGGACGAGTTCCCGCAGTCCCTGCGCCCGGGAGATAATCTTGCAGCGCGGAGGCAGAATGCTGGAAACGGTCACCAGGTTGCACTTCTCAATGCCGGCGTCGCGCAAGGCCAGCTCGAAGGAACGGAGTTCCTC
This sequence comes from uncultured Syntrophaceae bacterium, assembly GCA_964421095.1. GTDB lineage: Bacteria > Desulfobacterota > SM23-61 > SM23-61 > SM23-61 > CAYQWO01. The sequence continues at coordinate 4,040 of CAYQWO010000190.1, read as the reverse complement.
TTTATGAAAACCAACTCCTTTGGTAAAAAAAAGTTTTCGCGGGACCCAGGTCTCCAATTTAGATTTCCTTTCCGCCAGGTGGATTCTTGTCGCCGGAGAGGGACGACGCAAAGATACTTCCCAGAAATCGGTAAATGAGCTTGGCCGCTAGGAAGTCCGGGGCACTCAACCCCGGAATCGGGGCCAGTTCTACCACATCAAACCCGACCACCGTTTTTTCCCGGGCCAGATGGCCCAAGAATTGAGTGAGGGTTTTCCAGTCCCACCCACCCGGTTCCGGGGTCCCCACCGCGGGCATGATCGCCGGGTCGAGGACATCCAGGTCAATGGTTACGTAGACCTCCGCGGCCAGGGCTTGGCATACCTTCCCGATCCAATCCGAAATCTCCGAAAGATTATGGCCAAAAAAGCACTTTACCGGGGCGCTTTTCAAATAAAGATTCTCCTCCAAACTCAAACTGCGTACTCCCACCTGAACCAAGGGCCCGAGTTCGGCAAGGCGTCGCCCCACGCAGGCGTGGCTGAAGGGAGTCCCCCCGTAATAATCCCGCAGGTCAGCATGCGCATCCAGCTGGAGGAAAGAGAGTCGGGGATATTTTTCTTTCAAGGCCCTTACCGCCCCGATCGTGACGCTGTGCTCCCCCCCGAGCAGTACGGGAAATTTATCTGCCCGCACCACTGGCCGAGCAAAGGCTTGAATTTGACTGACCATCTCTTCGGGGCCAGAGGCCACTCCTTCCAGGGGGTCGAGGGTGTGAAGTCCGATTCGGGCGGTTTCCGTTTCTAACACTTCATCAAAAAGCTCCATGTGGGTGGAAGCTTCCAGGATGGCCATGGGGCCGCGGCGGGCTCCCGCAAGATACGTGCTGGTCAGGTCATAAGGGACTGGCAAAAAGACCACCCGGGAATTTTCCCAGAGGCATTCCTCCCGCGGCAGTCCGCCAAAGTTGAAGGGAATGGTTTGGATCTTTTTCATTATTCCTTATTATGGCTGATTTTAGGTTCCAGTAGAAATTATTTTTTCTTGGCCAGCGACCACAATTTTCCCATCTCCGGCCGCTTGCGCCGGGAAAGGAAACCCGCACTCTCCTGCGCCACGGCAGTGACCATAAGCGGGAGAGCGAGAGTAGAATCGCAATAGAGAGTGACCTTTTGGGCGTTTTCTGAGATTTTTCCCCAAGATTGAGATTCCTCAAAAGTACAGCCGCTTAACCCCCCCCAGTGGGGGGCATCCGTGGTCACTTGAACGGCGTAACGATGTCCGCGAACTTTCAGACCCATCATATTGGCAGTCACTTCGGTCTGCTGGATGAAGTTTTTCGGTGTCCCCCCGCCCAAGAAAATGACTCCAGTAGCTTTGGATTGGGCCACGATGTAGGCCGTTTCCTGGACATCGGCCACCAGATCGAAGAGGAGCAGCGCCCCTTTTTTATTTTGGGCCAGGGCGATCCCGAGGGAGGAGTCTCCCAACGCCGGGCAATAAATTGGCACGCCAGCTTTTACGGCTGAGGTAATAATGCCTTCGCGCTGGCCATCGCGCAGTAGTTGTTTCCCGAGATGGTAGAAGAACTCGCGGGTCGTCAGAGGGGCCGGAGCTTTTAGAGATCGGGCGAAGTCTAAAATATATCGGTCCACCTGACTAAATTCCTTCTCCCAGGCGAAGACATCATAAATGCGGTCGATTCCTTTCTTCTTCAGGGCGATGTCATCTACCGGACAAAATCCCTGCCAATGGTTTTTTCCCAGAGTCTCGTGGATGTCGTGGAAAAGGTTTGCTCCCGTCGAAACCAAGCAATCAATCATCCGCTTCTCGATGAGGTAAACAAGGAGGCAGCGCATTCCGGCCGGAATCAAGGCGCCGGCTAAACCAAGCAGAATGGTCACATTCTGCTTGAGCATCTCTACCCAGATCTGGACCGCGAGAGAAAGGTTTTTCCCTTGGAAGGCCGTCTTGCTCATCTGGCGTAGTAGGTCAGAGACCCTACTTTCCAGGCGTACGTCCACGGGCTGAACCGGTCGCAGCATTGGCGAATGGCGGGGCATCTTTTTCTGCCTCTTAGAGGGAATGGATTTTTCTTTGGCGATTAAAAAAATACTTAAAAAAAATTCTTTCGTCAAGAAATTTAAAAAGGGCAGGTCTATATCAACCGGGGGAGGGAAGCGAGATTCGGTTCCCCCTTGACTTTGCGGGTGGGAACTGTTAATTTGCCTCTCAAAATAATAAGGATGGGAAAGTAGGAGACAGAGATGATCCCGCGGTATTCCAGAAAAGCCATGGCCGGGGTATGGGAGCCGGAAAACCGTTTCCGCAAATGGTTGCAGATCGAGATCTGGGCCTGCGAAGCGATGGCCAAAAGGGGAGAAGTCCCCGTCGCTGCTCTTCAGATCATCCAGAAGAAGGCTGGCTTTGATCCGCAGCGGATTGAGGCCATCGAAAAGATGGTCAAGCATGATGTCATCGCTTTTCTTACGGCCGTGTCTGAACGGATCGGGCCGGAAGCCCGTTACCTGCACCGGGGTCTGACTTCCTCGGATATTTTGGACACCTCCTTGGCCATGCTCCTGGTGGAAGCCGCGGAAATTTTAGAAGAAGACGTACGAATTTTCCTGCGAGTTTTGAAGCGGCGGGCCTATGAACACCGGTTTACCCCGATGATTGGGCGTACCCATGGGATGCATGCCGAGCCGATTACCTTCGGCCTAACCCTGGCTTCGTGGTATGCGGAGATGAAACGAAACCTGGAGCGACTCCGGCGGGCGAAAGAAAATATCGCCTATGGGAAAATCTCGGGGGCGGTCGGGACCTATGCCCACCTTTCCCCTACCGTGGAGGCTTATGTTTGCAAAAAATGCGGCCTTAGGCCTGCGCCCATCTCCAACCAGATCATCCAGCGAGACCGCCATGCCGAATTTTTCATGACCCTCGCCCTGGTCGGGACCTCCATCGAGAAAATCGCCCTGGAAATCCGCCATCTGCAAAGGACAGAGGTGGCGGAGGCGGAAGAACCCTTCAGTGAAGGACAAAAGGGATCCTCGGCGATGCCCCATAAGAGAAATCCGATTGCTTCCGAAAACCTTGCGGGTCTGTCCCGGGTACTGCGGGCCAATGCTCTGGCAGCCCTGGAGAATGTCCCTCTCTGGCACCAGAGAGACATCAGCCACTCCTCTGTAGAGCGGATCATTGCGCCCGACAGCACCATCCTTCTGGATTACATGCTTGACCGCGTCACCCAACTGGTGGATCATTTGGTGGTCTATCCAGAAGCGATGAAGGCCAACTTGGAAAGAACGCGAGGGCTGATCTATTCCGAGGGGGTGATGCTGAGATTGGTGCAAAAAGGAATCAGCCGGGAAGCAGCTTATAGCCTGGTGCAAGAAGCGGCCTTTCGGGCACTCCATGGGAAGAAGGAATTCCAGGCCGTTCTTCTGAAAGATCGCGCGATCCTCAGGTATCTGAAGCCAAAGGAGATCCAACAATCTCTTGACCTGTCCCATTCGCTGCGGTACGTAGACGTAATCTTTCGGCGGGTTTTCGGGAGGCGAAAATAAACACTTACCACAGAGGGCGCAGAGAACGCTGAGACTCAATTACATAGAAAAAAACTTCCAAATCCCCCCAACCCCCCTTTAACAAAGGGGGGCGAGGGGGGATTTTTCTCCCGCTATAGCGGGACGGGATTCGTGGCTGTCGCACCCATCATGAAGGATTAGAATCAAAAACTAAATACCAAAATGGAAGATTTTAATTCCAATTTAGTACTCTCATTATTTCCGTTACTCTGCGACTTCTGCGGTGAAAACAGAATTGAAGGAGAGAGAGCATCATGGACCTACGGGAAAGACTTCTGGACCTACTGAAGAAAAAAGCATATACCCGGGGGAAAGTGATTTTGACCTCGGGGAAGGAAAGCGACTTCTACATCGACTGCCGGCCGGTCACCTTGCACCCCGAGGGGGCCTATCTGGTTGGGAAATTGCTCTTTGAGCGCCTGCAGAATTCCCGGGAGGTTGTCCAGGGGGTGGGAGGGATGACTATGGGG
>CAYQWO010000189.1:1492-6846 GCA_964421095.1 uncultured Syntrophaceae bacterium | reverse complement strand
CAGGCCTGGATTGATTCGAAATCACGGTCTGACCCACCAGGGTGAACAATGGCGGTTACACCCTCTTTGATTCCTACATCCACTCCATCCCGGAAGGGAAAGAAGGCGTCGGAGACCATCACCGATCCTTTGATGCCCCCGTGGTCTTCCTTGGTCTGCCGATCAATGTCTTCCTTGATTGCCGGATCGCGTTTCTCTTGGGTAATTTCCATCTCCAGAGTTTTATAGGGAACCCCGTATTTCCGGAAGCAAAGGGCGTCGGCGTACTTGGTGTACGCCTTAAAAACTGCGATCTCGGCCACCCCCACCCGATCTTGCTCGCCGGTGCCAATGCCCACGGTGGTCCCGCTTTTTACGTAGAGAACGGAATTGGATGTGACCCCCTGCTCCACAGCCCAACCAAAGATCATATCGTCATATTCCTTTTCGGTGGGCTGCCGTTCGATCGTGTAAGTCTTTCCTTTGTAAGTGGCCGTGGCCTTCTGGAAATCCTTCTTGCTTTTGATGGCGTTTAAAGAGGACTGCTGGACGATGATGCCTCCATCCATAAGGGATTTGAAGTCCACAAAGCGGGTATCCCGGTAATCAGCCAGGCGGTCCATCCGCGGCACGCGGACGATGCGCAGGTTTGCCCGGCGTTTCAGGATATCCATGGTGGATTCTTCGTACTCCGGGGCTACCACGACTTCTAAGTAATTTTCACTGACCATCTCCGCCGTGGCTTTATCCATCGCCCGGTTGACCGCCAGGCATCCCCCGAAGGCCGCGATGCGGTCAGCCATGTTTGCCCGGTCATAGGCTTCGGAGAGAGTCTGGCTGCAGGCCACGCCGCTCGGGTTATTGTGCTTCATAATGGCCGCTGCCGGTTGATCCATCAGGTATTTCAAAATATTCAGGGCATTGTCGGCGTCCGTGAAGTTAATCTTACCCGGGTGCTTTCCCGATTGGAGCATCTCTTCTTCGGAGATGGCGCTCACCAACCCCCTTCCTGGGCCGATGAACTCGCAGCCGCCGAGAGCCAGGTTGCCGTGGAGCAGTTCGTAGAGGGCGGCCTCCTGCCCTGGATTCTCTCCATAGCGCAGACCCTTCTCGATCAACTCGCCCGTCTTTTCATCCGGAATCTTCCAGCTTCTTTTATGGTAAACCAGGATTTGATTTCCAAACTGGATGATCATCCGTTCCGGAAAATGATCATCCATGACCGTCCGGTACATCTGCTTCAAATCCGCCATGCATCCCTCCGCAGATTAATTTATGCTAAGTTATTTTTTTCCTCGAATCCTCGAACCCTTTTCATATTTGAATTGTGGCACGATCTTACCAAACTTTCCAGGTGCATTTGAAGGAAATTTTATTTCTCTTTTCTTACTTTCCCGCCCATACTTGGCCGCAGAAATTTGTACTACTTTGACGTGGCCCGGAGACCAGGGTGCTCTGCGCAGGCAGCATCGACCGGGAAGATGTTTAATCAGATGCCCCCACTGAGTCTCCGTGAAGGGAGGCGGGGCGCCTTTTCCCGCCTGCTTGATGAAGGGACTACCGTCTCATGATGCCCAGCGGAGCACCCTGGGCCCCGGGCCTGCAAAAACCTATAAATAATAAGCCAAATTTTGAAACTTGGCACTGAGTCAGGAAAACGATTCTGTTTGCCTGCCGGCGCTGGCCGGATTGAAGGGCAAAAGAGGTTGAATCTTTGAAGCCCTTGTAATAGACTGTCCCTGTCAGAAAAAACAGCTTACCCAGAGTTTTGGACCGAAGGGAAGAAAGGATCTTTATGAGCTACGAAAAAATATTATTTAAAAAGGAAGGCCCCATTGCTACCATTACTTTTAATGACCCCGAGAAGCTCAATCCGATGAGCATGGCGATGAGTGAGAGCACCCGTTTGGCCCTGGAAGAATGCGCGCGGGACGAAGCCATCCGGGCCGTCATCATAACTGGTGCGGGGCGGGCTTTTTCCGCGGGCGGAGATTTGCGGGAGATCCGCCAGGATGTTCCTCCTTTGCTATTCCGCGACGGGATTGCCCAAGTCTTCAAAACCGTTTTGACGATTGTTAATCTCGAGAAGCCTGTGATTGCCGCAGTGAACGGCCCGGCCGTGGGGGTGGCTTTCAACATGGCTCTGGCCTGCGATATCATCGTGGCCTCCGAAACGGCCTCTTTTTCCGAGATCTTCGTCCACGTGGGCCTGATCCCGGATGGCGGTGCCCACTTCCTCTTGCCCCGGATCGTCGGCTTGGCCAGGGCCAAAGAGTTAATCTACACGGGTAAAATTATCCCGGCCAAAGAAGCGGAAACCCTGAGTTTGGTAAACCAGGTCGTCCCCCCCGATAAGCTTGATTCTGCCGCCTTAGAATGGGCCACCCGTCTGGCCAAAGGGCCCACCCGGGCGATTGGGATGGCCAAGAAGGTCTTGAACATGAGCTTCCAGAGCAGTCTGGCCGACATCATCGAGATTGAGACGGAGATGCAAGCCTTGCTTCGGGAGACTGAAGATCATAAAGAAGGAGTCGCCGCCTTTTTCGAAAAACGGGCTCCCTCTTTTAAAGGGAAATAATCTCTAAACCTCAAGGCCCCTGACCAGGGTTAATCACCCCTGATCCTGAGTCCTTTATTATAAGGATAATTCGAGGGCCAAAAAATGTGGGTCTAAGGCGAAAAAGGTAGCAAAAAGGTTGAGGGGCGGACCGCCATCAAAAAACGACTTTTCCAGCTCCACGATCGCGATCTTGGTCCACCTTGGGAGCAGCTTGCCGGATAACCGTATAGTTTACAAGCAAAGGAGAAAGAGGCCGGATCTCGATGTTTCTCGTTTTTGTCACTTTCTCGTAATTTACTTTTAACGTATAGGTTCCCGCAATAAGATTATCCAGCTGCAAGCCTGTCTTGCCCATATATTTGCCGTCCAAATACACCTCCAGCTTCGGCCCGGCTGTCTTTTTTCCGTCCTTTAGCCAGAAAGACTCCACCATGAGAGTCCCCCGCATGGAGATGTGTTTCTTATCAGGCCGCAGAGGATGAATATCGGCGGTAAAGGAATTCCCATAATTCCTATTTGGCAAAAAGAGGGAAATATGATGTTTTCCTTCAGTCAATTCCAACCGGCAATTTGTCAGCACGTCTATTTTAACGCCATCAACAAATACCTCAGCCCCTGCGGGATCAGTAGTAATTTCCAAGACGCCCTTCCGTATTTCCCGCTTCTTGATTCCTTGAACGGATACAAATTTCAGATCTCTCACATCATCATAATGCGGGATGGGGAAGAGGATGGGTTGATGAACCTCCGCGAGCGGAACACCCTGAACTTTTACCTCATTAAACAGCTTCGTTACGTTCGAAAAAATACTCTCCACGGATATTTCTTTCCATTCATCGTCATAGGCCTGCCTCTGGGCCTCTTTAATATTGGCGAAAATGCAGTAACTGAGGGCACCGTGGCGGAGCTCACTGTATTCCGCTGATGGCTGATCCTCCCGACTGGAAGCAAGAAAGGCGATTTTTCTTCCAAGCAACAAACCAGGATCTTTTTTCTGAACAACCGCGACGCCTCTCTGCGAACCGGTCTTGCTAAAGGACTGAATTTCATACCCCAAGTTTTCGATAAAGAGATTCCCGAAATCCCTTGTACCGCTGTAACAGGAGTCAAGGATGAGAATGATGGACTTGGCATTAATGGAAGAGAGTTGTCTGGCCAGCCAGGCTCGATTGATAAAAGTTTCGTTAGCGACTTCCCGGCCTGTGGAGTAAAAGGTGTTTTCAGCCGTTGAGGCATCCGCCGGAGCCAAAAATATGCCTGTTTCCCTGTTTTGAATTCGACCCGGCCCCCCATGCCCGGCAAACATCAGGATGAAATGATCGAAAGGTTCCTTCTTACTCAACTGAACCGCGCGGTTTATCTCATTGACAATCCGGTTTTTCGTGGCCTGCTGGTTAAGCAGAATCGTCACATCCGCGGGTTTATAACCCGCAAAATCAATTAAAATTTCGGAAAGGGCCTTGACATCGGCGTCGGCGTAACGCAGACAATCCAATTCGGTATATTGACTGATGCCGATGAGTAGAGCTTTATTATTGCTCGCGTAGGAAGCAGGACATAACAACACCAGAGCGGCAACGCTAAAAAGGATATTGCGCAGGGCAGATTTCATCTGGCTATATAAATCTCCCCCCTTCATTCAGGGAGAACCATATCAGGGCAGGCTCTACCCTGATATGGTTTTTTCGTTGAATTTAGAATTTATGTGAATAACCGAGCATTCCGAACCAGCCGCCTTTGCTCCACGAGCCTATATCGGGACCACCATCCAATTTGAGGAACTTACCCCCAAACTGAAGATTTATCCCTTTGAAGATATTCACATAGGCTGTTGCCGTGCCACTGTACCCCCATCCATTCCCCGTTAATTTTAACCCGTCATCCCGTTTCTTTTCCGCATCCGAATAATGGGCCCTACCGTCGATTCTTATACCAAAACGCTCATGGAAGGGGAATATAAACCCCATACCCAACAGGGGTGCTTTAAATACTGTATCATACTTCCTCACTGTTTTCAAGTTATAATTCCAAACCAACCCGGGTGTTTTGATCGTTTCCGTCGAACTCAAGTCAATCTGAGTATACCCGGCCAGAAAATACGGATTAAGATATTGGCTGACTCGTATTAAATAACGCATGGTGAATTCGTTTTCGGTCTGATCTTGAGTTTCGACCGTTTTCATGCTTGGTGATAAATATTGGATATCTATATCCCACGACCCCTTCCTGTAAGCGTAGTTTAATGAAAAGTTTCCATATCCCACAAAAATATTTCCACCGGGCATACCCCCCTCAATCTTACCCTCAGCCGTCTTTTTCCCAGTAGAATAATCATATTTGAAATAATCCCCACTTGTATACCAGTATTCCAAGGCGCCTCCAATCACCCACTTACCTGGTACGGAAACTGTCGGGTCCTTCACCACTAAGGTTTCCTCGATGACCCTCGCTGCTTCCTTCTTCTCCTGCCCCTGCACAAAAGCAACGCCGGAGAAAACAAAAGAAATAACAAATGCCACTGCAAATAGAGCAATCAGGTTCCGCTTCTTCATGTTCTCCCCCTATCTTTATGAATTTTACAGCTTCTTTTCACTGATTTTATTCGAAATGGTATTATTTAAATTTTTTGCATTACCTGAACAAGCCAAAAACTTGATAAAAACTCTCCTTGGCCTCACTCTTGAACAAAAGTATTCGCTGATCTTTTCGGCTTTTTGGGATAAAGCTTTAATAGTTTACAATAGTTCTGTCCAAATTAACCAGAAATTTTCAAGATTGCCTTAAAAATATTAGGATTTTGGACAAGTTTTCATTT
>CAYQWO010000189.1:0-1482 GCA_964421095.1 uncultured Syntrophaceae bacterium | reverse complement strand
CTTCCTCTTTTCCCTTTTTCATCGTTTTACTTGCTGTCCTGAAAGCCAGTTTTTTTGAAATCCAATTTGGACAGGATGATAAAAAAAAACTCCTCAGCTGTCAAGTAAAAAAATGCCGCTGAATATCCTCCAAATTGCCACATCTTAAGAGTATGTATAAAGGTGACCGGGATCAGCTGAAAATAAAATAGCGTTCGAAGGGTCCAGGATTCCTGGGGTATAATCCCCCTCCTTGCTTAGAGAACCTCCTTCTGTTATTCTTATAGATAGGGCACGTCCCGCTGTGCCTTTCTCATTCGCCCCTTAAGGACAGATCCAATTCTGTCATGCCGCTCTATTTCCCTCCCAATACGCTGGGCGCAAAGTGCTGTGCCCATGGGGAATTTGGAGAGAGCGGGGGCATTTTAGAAAAGTATGACCATGACGATGAAAAACGAAATTGAACTTCGGCATATTACCAAAGCTTACGGAAGTCTGGTGGCTGTAAGAGACGTTTCCCTGGCGATTCCTAAAGGGATGGTCTTTGGACTCCTGGGCCCCAACGGTGCGGGCAAGACCACGCTGGTGAACATGCTTACGACCCTTCTGAAGCCCACCTCGGGTTCCGCCTCGGTCGGAGGGTATGATGTGGTTCGCGAAGCGGCCAAGGTTCGCAGCCTGATCGGCGTTGTCCCGCAGGAGAACAATTTAGACCGCTATCTCACCGCCCGCGAGAACCTCATCCTCCACGCGAAGATGCACGGGATGAGCCCTTCCTCCTACCATCGACGAATCGACGAGCTCTTATCCCTCATGGGACTTGTGGAAAGGCAAAAAGATTTCCCCAACAAATTCTCCACGGGTATGCAGCGGCGGCTCGTGGTGGCCCGGGCGCTGGTCCACGATCCGCAGATACTCTTCTTAGATGAACCAACTACCGGCCTCGACCCGCAAGCCAAACGAGCGATCTGGGATTATTTTCTTTCTTTGAAGGGGAAGCGGACCCTATTCCTGACCACCCATAACATGGAAGAGGCCGATTTCCTCTGCGACCAGATTTCCATCATCGACAACGGCACACCGATCGCCTCCGGGACTTCTTCCCAGCTCAAAGAGATGGCCGAGAACTCCTGGTTCTATGAGATTGAGGTTGCTGGCAAGGCAGAGGGATACGTCCAGGCTTTTCAAAAAATGCCCTTCATAGAGTGTTTATCCCTGCAGGACGGGGTTATCCATGTCTGTTTGAGAAAAGAGGGAAGCCTGGGGAGCCTGGTCGAACAGATTGACCTTCGTGATTTGAAAAAGATCACCTCCCGACAGCCTTCCCTGGAGGATGTCTTCTTGAAACTGACTGGAAGGAGGTTGCGCCAGTGATGCACGGTGCGGTTTGTGTATGGGAACGCGACATGCTCGTCCTCCGGAGAAATTGGTTCTCGGAGGTCGCCACGGTCCTGGCTTTCCCCTTAACTTTTTTCCTCACCTTTGGGTTGGGGCTCAAGGGCT
>CAYQWO010000188.1:1563-6892 GCA_964421095.1 uncultured Syntrophaceae bacterium | reverse complement strand
TGGGCGAAAACGAAATCGCCCACCACTCTTCCACTGACGACGTGTTCCGTCACGATCTTGCGGGCCTTTTGGGGATTGACCTTTCCGTAGGTCACCCTTTTTTCCCCGGGCCGCAAAACATCTACCAGGGGCTCCTGTTCGCAGAACCCAGCACAGCCGCTCTGAATCACGGTTACATTTTCGGCATTCTGCCGGGCCAATTCATCTTTGATGGCCGCCATGACGGGACGGGCCCCCGCCGCAATCCCGCAGGTTCCCATACCGACCACGACTTTGATGGCTTTCTCGCCGCTGCGGAGGTCCATCTCTTTTTGAACTTTCTCCCTAATTTTCTTGAGTTCTTCGATGTTCACCGTAACACCTCCATGATCTTGGGAAAGGTAGCGGCCCCAATCTTCTTTAAGCCCATCTGAATATCCTGCCGCACGAAATCAACAACCGAGGGGTCGTCCAATCCAACCGGGCCTAAGACCTGCCGCATCTCTCGTGTTTCCATCACGTAAACTTGCTCATTCACCCGATGTTCGTAAAGGAAGTCCACGTTGGGGTTGGCCGCGATGAGGATGCCCATGGTTTCCCCCATGTCGCCCAGGGGAGCGCGGTCGAAATGATCCAGCCGGAAGCGAGCGACGACCGTCGTCCCTCGACCTTCTTCTGAACGGACTTGCAAGCAACCTGCACACCGCTCCGCGGCTTCTTTTAGCAGGGGAAGACCCAATCCCACCTCCCGGGTCGTCCGCGAGGTGACAAAGGGATCGGTTACTCTGGGCAGCATCGCCTCCGCGATTCCTCGACCATTATCTCGGACCTCAATCACCAGAAGATCGGCCGGCAAATCCTCTTGGATTCTGATCTCCACCCAGGTTGACCCCGCCGCCAGCGAATTCTGGGCGATGTCCAAAATATGCATCGAAAGTTCCAGCATCGTTCAACGCTCTCCGGTGATACCCAATTTGTAGAGGCGGCCGACAATTTCGAAGGTGGGAAGGGTTGTCCGAAAAATCGGCACCAATTTTTCCGCGGCCTTGTCCAGGGTGTCAGGGTCTGGCTCAGCCCCGCTGGAAATCAGGATCCCCGAAAGGTCCCGCATCACGGCAATCGCCACAATATTTAAATGGGTCTGGCGGGTGACCCAAAGATCTCCTTCGATCGAGTTCGCCAAAACATCACTTAAAAGATCGGAGGCATAACCGGTTTTGACCTCAGCTTCGATCGGTACGTTCCGCGTCTTTAGCTCCCACCCCAAGCGCTCCGCTAAGTCTATTAGTTTCATTTTGTGATCTCCTGCCGGGGAGATATTCATTCTCTTGGCCATCATTCAAGTCCCTTCCTGGTGCCTGTTTTCTACTCGCGGCCTTTTCGGCCTCGACCTATCGGCAGTCTTCTCTTTCAATATATAAAGGCATTGACTCTCCGTGGCATGGCCCTGGACGATGTCCTCGGCCAAGGCCAGGCAATTGGGACATCCGCATGAACCACAATCGATCCCGGGGAATTTCTTCACTACCTCATCAATTCGCCGCAACTTCTCCATCGCCACTTTCAGGTCTTCATCCAAGCGCATGCCCGGTCGCGAAACGAAGGGATGGGAAAGTCGGAACTGGTCCGCATCCACGGACAACTTCCTTCTTTTCCTCTCGCGTATCCTGCCCTTATTTTGCTGAACCCAAGCCGTCATATGGTACCGTGCCAAAAATGGGTCCTGAACCGTCAGGGGCCCACCCAAACATCCACCGGGACATGCCCAGGCTTCGATAAAGGGGACATCCCCCAAAAGACCACTTTCTCCCAACTCCAGAATGTTGGCGACATTCTCGATACCGTCTACGACCAAGCTGGCGAGGGTTCCCAAGGCTTTGCTTTCCCCCCCGGCAGCCGCCCAGCCCATTCCGGAAAACGAAGGCTCTTGTACAGCAGGAATATCTGAGCGAATTCCTTTCTGGGATACGATCGCTTTCAGAGGATTGTAAACATCGGCCAATGAAATGGCGCCACAAAATCGTTTCCCCTTCCCCCGAGGCTTGGTTGCGGCTCCCGCTTGAGCCAGACAAGGAACGATATAATAGGGGTGCTTTTTTGAATTTCCCCCGCTGACGTCTTTCTGGCGGCTGAGCATGATCCGGATCGGAAGAGTGACTGGAACCAGGTTCTCGGTCAAAGATGGATATTTTACCTCCACCAGCTGCACCACCGCCGGACAGGCGGACGCAATGGCCGGAGAGGCTCTATCTTCAGAAGATAAATAGCTTAAAACCGCAGCCTCATAAATTTTCAAGGCTTCACCCAAATCTTGCACGGCGCTAAACCCAATCTCCCGAAAAGCTTCGGCGACCGCCCGCGGGGAAATTTTGTTACCAAATTGCCAGAATACCGTGGGATCCAGGATGGCCAGGGCACCCCCATCCTCCGGCACTTTCTCCAAGGAATCTGCATGCACTTGCCAAGCGCCCCGGGGACATACCTCAATACATCTGCCGCATTGCACGCAACGGTGGGGCATTACTTCGGCTTTCCCCTGGCGGATGCGAATCGCTTCGGTTGGGCAAGCGCGGCTGCAATACGTACAGGCCTGGCAATGGTCTTCGCGCAGGACTAAAAGGATATCCGGCTGGGCCGGAGGTTTCATCTCCTCCTCTTTTTTCTTTCATTCAGATGGACTTTGAACCGCAGAGTGGTTCCTCGGTCCACCTTCGATTGGATATCCATCCAATCGGCATTCTTTTTGATATTGGGCAATCCCATACCGCTGCCGTAGCCCAATTGTTTAACGTATGGAGGGGCCGTGCTGTAGCCTTCTTGCATAGCCAAGGGGATATCCGGAATCCCGGGGCCCACATCCGTAATGATCACATCAACGCATTGCTCCTCAATACGAACCTTCATCCTTCCTCGGTGAGCGTAGATGATGACGTTGAGCTCGGCTTCATAGGCGGCCGTGGCCACGCGCCGCACGATATCCGGGGCAAGTCCCAAACGTTTCAGACAATGCTTTACCTCAAAAGATGCTTCTCCTGCTTTTTTGAAATCTTGACCGACTATTTCAAATTCTAAGTTCATCGATCTTCCCTGGGATGATGCTGAAGGGCTTATTTGCAAGTTAGCAAGGAGAGTGCCAAATTCGGAAAAATTTTTGGGCCGAACATTTTGATAATGCATTGGAATAAAAATGTTTTTTAATTAAAATGCGCTGGCAAGAATCTTGAATGGGACTTATCTTCTAAAAAATTCGACATTTTGTCATTTTTTTATTTTTTATATAAATATCAATGACAAAAACATCAAAAATGATTTCTGGAATTATAATTATTGACACTTTGTCATTCTAAGGAAGACCTAACCAGGTTTGCCCAAAAATTTCAGCAATTTGAGCAATACTAACCCCGCTTTCGTGGAGACAAGCTTCACTGGAATGACGGAAAAACGAATTTACGGACTTTTCATGACTTCATCAAAGTTGGTGGGGTGGGATAAAACAATAAAGGATTCAAGAAGGGAAAATTTAAATTTATTCTATCGGTTTCCTCGGCCCATCTTCTTCTTGATGATCTCCATGGCCGAGTGTAATTCTTGGCTGCCGAAGAGATAACATGACCCCCCGTACACAAGAATTCCAGCCAGAATGGCTCCGAGCAAAAGCCAAATCTTTTCTGCCGTTACTCCGGTTGTTTGCCATGGGCCCCCAGAGCATATCGCCAAAGCCACAGCGCCCATCGCCAAAGAGGCTCCCAGGTTCCTTAAGAAAGAACGGATAATTTTCGAGGCTCCGATCTTTCCCAATCTTTTTCTTAAAAGAATCACGAGCAAGGCAAAATTCAACCCGGCAGCTAAAGAAGTGGCCAATGCCAGCCCGCCATGACGCAGGGGAATCATTAAGAGCGCACCCAAACCAGCGTTGGCCAGGAGGGCAATAAAGGCGACTTTAACCGGGGTCTTCGTATCCTGCAGCGAATAAAAAGCCGGAACCACGATGCGCACCCCGGCGAAAGCGGCCAATCCCAAAGCATAATAGAGCAGCGCCTGAGCGGTCATCTCCGTAGAATGCGCGGTAAAAGCCCCGCGTTGGAATAATAAATTCAAGATGGGGAGGCGCAGGGCGATAAGTCCGACCATGGCCGGTAAGGTAACGAAAAATACAAGGCGCAGGGCAAAGGAAATCGTCTCCTTCAACTTCTCCAAATCATTCTTGGCTGAGTACTCGGAGAGGGTGGGTAGAACGGCGGTGGCAATGGCAATGGCAAAAATCCCCATGGGGAACTCTAACAGTCGGTCAGCATAGTAAAGATACGAGACACTCCCCTCAGGAAGATAAGAGGCCAAAAAAGTGCTCACAATTACGTTGAGCTGGGTCACGGCCAGACCCAGCACCGAAGGCGCCATCAGAATTCCGATGCGCTTCACCCCCGGATGGGAAAGGTTGAAGCGCAAGCGGGGGACAATGTTGATTCTTTGCATGAAGGGAATCTGGAAGAAAAGCTGGGCCACTCCTCCAAGGATCACGCCGATCGCCAGGGATAAAATAGGCTCTTGGAGCATGTCCGAAAAGAAAAGGGCGCAGGCGATGATCGAAAGGTTCAAGAGCACCGGAGCCAGAGCGGGGGCGGCAAAACGGTTCCATGTGTTCAGCACCCCCATGGCCAGGGCTACTAAACCGATAAAGAAGATGTAGGGGAACATCAGGCGGTTGAGCAAAACCGTAAGCCTGAATTTCTCCGGCTCCTGGAAGAAGCCATAAGCCAACACTTTGACAATCCAGGGGGAGAACAGGATGCCGAGGGCCGTGACCAGGATCAAAAGAACGGCCAAAATAGAAAAAGCGGCGTTGACCAGTTCATCGCTTTCTGCCTTCGAGCGCTGGGTGATATATTCTGTATAAACTGGGATGAAAGAAGCTGTGAGCGCCCCCTCCCCTACCAGCCTTCGGAGAAGGTTCGGTATGCGAAAAGCCACAAAAAAGGCATCGGTGGCCATCCCGGCCCCGAAAAATTGGGCGACCACCATGTCGCGGATGAATCCGAAGATCCGGGAGAGGAGCGTAGCTCCCCCGACTACGGTCGCTGCCTTGGCAATTTTTCTATGCTCATCCATTGAACCCTAATCAGGACGCAGATTCTCGCCGATAAACGCCGATGTTGTCGTCGATCAGCGTTGACCTGTGCCAAACAATTATGGCATCCTAAAAAAAACTTGACATTCCAACCGTTCTATTTTTTAATGAAATTAAATCGATTTAAGAGGAGGTAATTTGGCCACCCATGCTTCTGCCCAAAAAAGGGCACGTCAGAGTGAAAAAAGGCGGCGGCGAAACGCTGCCCTCAAATCTCTTCTAAGA
>CAYQWO010000188.1:0-1553 GCA_964421095.1 uncultured Syntrophaceae bacterium | reverse complement strand
TCGAAGAAAAAAAAGTTGAAGAGGCCCGAAAAGCTTTAGGCCGCGCCATTCCGCTTATCCAGAAAATTGCCTCCCAGAAGGTGATCCATAAGAAAACGGCTGCCCGCAAAATTTCCCGCTTAGCAAAAAAAGTGAATAGCCTCACCTCTCCCGTGTAAATTCGCGCGGCTCTGCGCTGAAAATTAAGTGGGAAGGAGAAGTCTCATTTCCCATCTGGCTGCCGCACCCGATTCCACGCCAGCAGGTAAAGATTCCAGAGGTATTTTTCCAGCAGGAGACCTTTGTCTGAGCGACTGGATTTGAGCTCTTGATCCCCCTCCAAGGTAGGTGGCCAGAGTTGTTGGAGCGTAGCCATAGGAAACCTTTCCACCCGTTCCCAAAAGTCTTTTGCGCTTCGCGGCAAAATCCTTAAGCGGGTCTCTATTTCCTCTTTGGAACTGCCCTCATCCAAGAGCTCCTGTGCTCTTCTAAGCAAACGGAGCTGGCGGACAATCAATGAAAAAAGGAAAAGGGGTGGTTCTCCCTGCTGCAAATTTTTCCGCAGGAGGTGCAACATCTCCCGAAGGTTCAGATGTCCTACGGCCAGGGGTAACTCGAAAGGATTCTCGATCCGGATGTCTTCCGTCAGGGCAAGTACATCCTCCTCCCCCCGGAATTTTTTTCCCTCAGGCCTCAAAGATAATTTCTGCAGCTCCAGTTTGAGCTCTCGCATGTCGGATCCAACGCGTTCCACCAGCAGGGATATGGCTTCGGGAGATAGCTGGTAGCCCAACTGCTCTGCTTGCGAATGAATCCAGCGGATCAGTTCCTTTTCATGGGGAGGGTAAAAGGCGATAGCGGCTCCCTGGCGTTCCAGAGCTTGAAAAAATTTGGTCCGCAGATCGGCCTTTTCTCCGACGAAGACCACGCAAGCCAAGGGGTTGGGATTTGAAAAATATTCGATGAAGAGGGAGGAGTCTTTGTGCCAGAGGGCATCGGCCTGATGGATGACGACCAAAGTTCGAGGAGAACGGACAGGGAAGACTTGCAGGCTATCTAAAATGATTTCCTCGGGGTCTTCTTTGGCACTGAATATTTTCAAATTAAAATCCCGGACCGCCGGGGCAATCGCCTTTTCCTCGATCTTGCCCACGGCCTCATCGATAAGACCTCTTTCGGTGCCGTAAAAGTAATAAAGGGGCAGCAAATTCCCCCTTTCCAGGTTACGGAAAAAATCCTGGGCTTTCATTTCCAGTATACCGGTATATCGATTCGCGGATGGCCCCTGGGCTAAAAATCTTCCAGGAGCATCTCATACAGCTTTTTGGCCAAAAGATCGGAAGCCTGACGGATGGCCTCTTTCTTGTTGGCTTCCGTAACGGCTGGGTCGGAGGCCACCGGGTAATTCCTCCACTCACTCATCTCCCCCTTCCAGAGGATCTGGCCATCTTGCTGCCGTTTGAAGGTTGCCTCGATGGTTAAGGTTGCCCGGTATTCGGTAGCCGCTTGGGTTCCCAGGGTGACCGCGGTAGGAGAGATGACAAAAGATTTTACGGTTCCGCTCAATACGGCAT
>CAYQWO010000187.1:1929-6911 GCA_964421095.1 uncultured Syntrophaceae bacterium | reverse complement strand
AATTCGTCGGTGTCAGGGAATTCAAGCAAGATGTCGTAAAGTACTTGAACGAAGGCAATGAAATTGTTGTCATGAAACGGAAAAAACCGATTGCCCGCTTAACCCCCGTCCAGAAAAAGAGCGCGGAAATCATTCTGCTGGAAATTGGGAGGGTTCTTAGCGAAGCGGGAGTCTCGAAAAAGGAAGCTCTGAAAGCCCTGGATCGAGCCAGAGGGGAGATCTATGGCTAAGATTGTGATCGACGCCAACGTGATCGTCTCAGCGGCTTTCGGAGGTAAACCCCTCGAAGCTGTGGCTCGGGCAATGGAAGATCATGAGGTCTATTTATCCGAGGCTATCGAACGAGAGTTAGGAGGGGTTATTACAGGACTTTCAAAGAAATTCTCAAAAGACCAGATGGCCTTTCTTGAGGAGAAGATTCGGCAATTGCTAAACCATGCCAGAAGGGTGTCGGTTTCGGCTCACGTTGCTCTATCGAGAGATGCTAAAGATGACCATTATCTCTCTTTATGCAAAGCGGCTAGAGCTGATTTTCTGATTACAGGAGATAAAGATTTATTAAGTGTGTCTGAGGAAGCACTCAAGAAAAACGGGATTTCATGCCGGATCGTAACACCCCAGGAATTTTTGGAAAATGTTCCATGAAGTACCACCCATATAAAGCGGGATCAGGTCTCGATTTTTACATTCTAAAGGTATGCAGGTTGTCAGGTCACGGTTCACGGTTGGCTGTTTCATGTTTTTCATCTTCATTCCCTATTAGGGTTGATTAAGCAAGGGGAAATGGCATTTGGCATAATGCTCCTCGCTAATTTTTGCCATATCCGGCTCTAATTTGCGGCAGATATCCTTAACCTGGGGACAGCGTGTATGGAAGCGGCAGCCAGGGGGTGGGTTGATGGGGCTCGGGATTTCGCCTTTGGGGATTTCGCGGTTCCTTTTCTTTTTGGGATCCGGGTGCGGTACGGAGTTCAGCAATAATTTCGTATAGGGATGGGCAGGCGAACCAAAAAGATCCTGCTTCTTCCCGATTTCCATGATTTGGCCCAAGTACATGACGGCCACATAATTGGCGATATAATCGATCACGGAGAGGTCGTGGGTGATAAAGAGATAGGTCAGGTTATAATCTTGTTTGAGGTCTTTGATCATCTGCAGGATCACAGCCTGCACCGAAACATCCAGGGCCGAAGTCGGTTCATCCAGGACCAGAAACTCCGGTTTCAAGACCAGGGAACGGGCCACTGCAATCCGCTGGCGTTGGCCGCCCGAAAACTCGTGGGGATAGCGAAACATGTGTTCTTCTTTTAACCCCACTTTTTCCAGGATCTCCTTGACCTTGAGATAAATTTCATCGGCCGGGAGATTGAAATGGATCTTGAGGCCTTCGCCGATAATGCTCTTGACCAACTTGCGGGGATGCAGGGAGTTGTAAGGGTCCTGGGAGACCATTTGCATTTTAGGCCGGAATTTCAAAAGGTCTTTGCGGTTGAGTTTGGTAAGATCGGTGGCCTCATATTGGATTTGGCCGCCGGTGGGCTCGACCAGGCGCAGAAGGGTGCGGCCCAGGGTGGTTTTACCGGAACCGGATTCACCCACCACTCCAAAAGTGGTACCCTTGATAATGTCAAAGGAAATGCCGTCAATGGCTTTGACCGTTTTATGAGAAGAGAAAAAGCCGTATTTGATCGGGAAGTACTGCTTCAATCCCTGGACTTGAATCAATTTTTCCGCGGGGCCGCTAGGCATGATTTCCAAATCCTTTTAAACGGTTAAGGGCATCCTTAAGATTTTTCCGAGCCTGAATCCCATAGAGGCTCTCAAAGTAATCAGTGAAGTAAATGCGATTTCTTCTTAAAAAAGATACCAAGATTTTCTACTCATGGCTTTTGCCCCGTTTGATTTAAAGAATTGTTTTTGAATACAAATAACAGGCCGCGTAATGTTCAGCTTTCACCGGCAAAAAGGGCGGTGCTTCCTCCTTGCAGATATTCATGACCTGCCCGCAGCGGGGATGGAAGCGGCAGCCGGGCGGCGGATTGGCCAACTCCGGTACCTCGCCCGGAATGGTGGCGAGTTCCTCGGTCCGGCCGATCTGCGGAATGGCTTTAAAAAGTCCGCGAGCATAGGGATGAAGCGGATCAGCAAACAACTCCGGGGTCGGCGCGTATTCGACAGTGTTGCCGGCATACATCACTGCGATCCGGTCACAAAATTCCGCGGCCACACCCATATCGTGAGTGATCAAAAGGGCCGAGTAATTGAAAGTCCGCACGAGTTCATTCAAGAGGTTTAGGATCTGGGCCTGGATAGTCACATCCAGGGCCGAAGAAGGTTCATCGGCAATGAGCAGTTTGGGATTGGCGGAGAGGGCCATGGCGATCATGACGCGCTGGGCCATGCCGCCGCTCAATTCATGGGGGTAGAGGTTGATGACCCGTTGGGCGTCCAAACCAACAATGCCCAACATGCGTTCAACCTCCGCCTGAATTTCTTTACTGCTCAAATGAGCGCGGCTACGACTGATATTCTCGGCAATCTGTTGCCCGGCACGCATGATCGGGTTGAGGGCGGCGACCGGTTCCTGGAAGATCATGGCCATTTCCTTGCCGCGGATCTGGTCCAATTCGTTTTCATTCAGACCGATCAGCTCGCGGCCGTCAAAATGGATGCGGCCGTCAATGATCTCGCCCGGCTGTTCGATCAACTGCATCAAAGCCAAGGCGGTGACCGATTTGCCGCAGCCACTTTCGCCCACCAGGCCCAGGCGTTCACCGCGGTTCAGCCAAAGCTCTACCCCATTCAGGGCTTTGATAATCCCTCGGTAGGTGTGGAAGATCACCCTCAGGTTATGGATATCCAATAGGTTGCCGCGCAGGTTCTGCATGGGTTATCTCCGGATTTTGGGGTCCAGAATATCTCGGATGCC
The DNA here is from genome assembly GCA_964421095.1 of uncultured Syntrophaceae bacterium. GTDB lineage: Bacteria > Desulfobacterota > SM23-61 > SM23-61 > SM23-61 > CAYQWO01. The sequence continues at coordinate 3,982 of CAYQWO010000187.1, read as the reverse complement.
GTCGCCCAGGAAGTTGAAACCGAGCACAACAACCGCAATCGCTAATCCGGGGAAAGTACTGATCCACCATTGTTGATAGAGGTAGCTCCGACCGTCGCTGACAATGGCGCCCCACTCCGGCGTGGGCGGCGGAGCGCCCAGGCCCAGAAAGCCCAAACCGGCGGCGGTGAGGATAATGGTGCCCATGCGCAGGGTCAGTTGCACGATCACCGGCGAAATGGACATGGGCAGAATGTGCAGGGCCATAATGCGTGAACTGCTTGCACCCAGGGTCCGGATGGCTTCAATATAGGGCTGGCTCTTCACTTTGATGGTATCGGCCCGGGACAGGCGGGCATAGATGGTCCAGTCCACCAGGGCAACGGCGATAATGGTATTGGTCAGGGTGGGGCCCAGAGCCGCGGTAAAAGCCATGGCCAAGACCAGGCGCGGAAAAGCCATGAACATGTCGGTAATGCGCATAAGCATTTCATCTATGAGACCACCCCAGAACCCGGCTAAGACGCCGATCAATACTCCGATGGCAATACTGATGACCGAAACCAGAAAGATGATCCAGACCTCGATGCGGGCACCATGGATGACGCGGCTGAAAATGTCGCGGCCGAACTGGTCGGTGCCGAAAAGATGCTGCCGGCTGGGGGGCTGCAGGCGGTTGTTCATGTCCTGGGCCGTGGGACCGTAGGGCGCCAGAACAGGAGCGAAAACCGCGACGAGCAGAAAAAGCAGGATCATGATGCTGCCGATCATGGCCAAAGGCGTTTTCTTCCAAAGATAGAGGGTGTGCTTGAAGTCTTCGATGCGGGGCCGGCTGTGTTTTAAGAAGAGCCTGAAGCGGGTTTCTTTACTCGGGGATAGGGTTGGCATGCTTTTTAAAACCTCATTCGGGGATCCAGGGTTGCATAAGAGATGTCCACGATCAAGTTGGCCAGGGAGTAGATAAAGGCCACAAACAGGGTCCCGCCTGTAATGGCCGGGTAATCCAAGACCAGCAACGCGTTGACAATGTATCTTCCCAGGCCGGGCCAGCTGAAAATGGTCTCGGTCAAGACCGCGCCGCTCAATAAATCGCCGAAGGAAATGCCGATGACGGTCACGACTGGGATCAGCGCATTTTTCAAGGCGTGCCGGAAAATCACGATTTTACGGCCCAGGCCCTTGGAGCGGGCGGTGCGAATGTAGTCCTGCTTCAAGACATCCAGCATGCTGGCGCGCATGATGCGGGCCACGGAAGCGGTGGCGGCATAGCCGAGCACGAAGGCCGGCATCACGATGTGCTTGAAGCTGTCCCAGAGCGCCTCCCAGTTACGGGTGATGAGGGAATCGATAAAGACCAGGCCGGTGATGCGGTTTGGGAAGATGAAAAGACTGTTGCGACCGCTGCCAGGAAACCAGCCCAGGTGAGAATAGAGGAAAAGCAGCAGAAGCAGTCCCAGCCAGAACACGGGCATGGAGACGCCTAGGATGGAGAAGACCCGCAGGACGTGATCCACCGGCCGGTTGCGCTTAACAGCCGAAAGGGTACCTAGGAGGATCCCCAAAACAATGGTGAAGAGCATGGCGGCGCAGGCCAATTCCACGGTGGCTGGAAAGAACTCCAGGATGTCGTCCAGTACTTTGTGGCTGGTGACGATAGAGGTCCCGAAGTTGCCCCGCAAAATGCCGGAAAGATAATCCGCGAACTGGAGGTAGATCGGTTTGTCCAGGCCGAGCTGGTGCTTCATGCGGTCAACCGTTTCGACCGGAGCATTGCCGCCGAGGATGGCACCGACCGGGTCGGCCGGGATGACCCGGGTGATGAAGAAGACAATGGTCGCCACACCGATCATGACGATCAGCATCAAGATGAGGCGGCGTATAATATAACCGGCCAGTTTCAAGTCGGGAGATCCTTTAATAAAAGGGGGCGAGGGGTCAAAGGGTCAAGAGGCCGAGGAAACAGAAAAACAGGGTTCAAGGGGTCAAGGATTTAAGGGTTCGAGGGTTATTTAATTCAACTCTTAAAATTTTACGACAAAGGAAGTATTAAAAATTAAGGTAGCTGTCTTCAACG
>CAYQWO010000187.1:0-1919 GCA_964421095.1 uncultured Syntrophaceae bacterium | reverse complement strand
CACAGCAACCTTCTTGACCCCTTGCCCCCTGGACCCTTGAACCCTGGATTTTGTTACTTGGTTACCTTGGTAAAATCAATATGCATGGAAAAACCGGCAAAAGCCTCCAGTAAGCCTTTAACCTCTTTGCTTACAACCCAATATTCAACGGTTTGATAAAGCATGGCAAAGGGTGAGTTCTGCTGCCAATACTCAGTCAGGTCTTCATAGAGTTTCGCACGTTTTTTCTCATCCATTTCCTTGCCGGCGGCTTCAGTCATGTTGGCCGCTTTGTCATCATACCAGGCCATACGCCAGGCCAATTGCCTGGCCCGATGGTTGGCAAAGGGCTTGGCCAGGGCATCGGGATCGGGATAGTCAATGCCCCAACCGGCCACGATCAGATTGATACCCTGCTCGCGCATTTTTTGATACATCTGGGCGGCCTGCATCACATTGATCGTAGCATTGATGCCGATCTGGGCCAAGTTCTCCTTAATCAGGATGGCTTCGTTGCGGCGGTCTTCGCGAGTGCTGGTGACGAGTTCCACATCAAAGCCATTGGCATAGCCGGCTTCTTTCATCAAGGCCTTGGCTTTTTCCAAGTTCTGTTTGAAAGGATTTTTTTCCTTATAGCCGAAATAACCGACGGCAATGAATTGCTGGTTGGGAATGGCGTAACCGGCCCTGATTTTACTGATAATGGCATCGTAGTCAATGGCGTATTTGACGGCCTGGCGCACGCGCACATCCTTGAAAGGGCCCCAACTGGCATTGACGCCCACATATTCATTGGACTGGCCAGGGGTGGTGATGACCTGCAGATTGGGTTTGCTCTTCAATTCGTTAACCTGTTCCGGAAGCAGGTTAAAGGCAATGTCAATGTCGCCTTTCTGGATTTGCAGGAAGCGGTCGGCTGCTTCGGGAATGTCCTTAAAGATAATGGTCTTGATTTTGGGCTCGCCTTTCCAGTACCTCTTGTTGGCCACAAACACGGCCATTTCCTTGCGTTTCCATTCTTTTAAAACATAGGCACCAGCGCCGGCGCTATGATCGGTCAACCAGGCCATGCCCATATCGCCGCTGACTTCATGTTCTTTGACAACCTTGGAATTCAAAATGCCACCCAGGGTGTTGCCGATGTTGGTCAGCACGGCATTGGGCGGGGCGCCGTTGGTCACGATTTTGACCGTATAATCATCCGGGGCCGTAATGCTTTCTTCGGTCAAACCCAAGACATCCGTGAAAAGCCAGGCCGGTGATTTTTTGAGTTTAATGGCGCGTCGTAGGGAGTAAACCACATCTGCTGCTTTCAGCGGGTCGCCGTTGTCGAAAACCATATTTTTCCGCAAATGGAAGGTCCAGGTTTTGCCGTCGGCCGCCACTTCCCACTTTTCCGCTGCTTCCGGCTGTATAATGAATTTTCCATCCTTAACATCCAGCGATACCAGGGGGGCGTAAAGATTTTTCACAAAACCGGAAGTCGGGGCTTCAAAGCAGACGCCCGGGTCCAAGGTCAAAAAATTCTCCAGGCTATGACCAATTACCAGAACATCCTTAGGAATTTCGGCACTGGTTAAACTCGCACCCATCCCAAAGAAAACCACCAAAGCAATCAGCAACCATTTTTTATTGAATGAGAATCTCATAAAAACCCTCCTTTCAGTTAGATGTTAAAGCCATCTTTGTTCAAAAACCACACTTTTAGCCATAAGAACTTGCTTCGGGATGGGTCGAATATACAAAAAAGGGGAATAATTTGTCAAGGGGACAGGGGGGCAGGCCTTGAATCTTGACATAGGCTATTTTTACAAAACCGATCCAGTGTCATCCATAAAAAAGTTGGCCCTTCCAATTGCGCCTGCCTGCGGTAGGCAGGGAATGCGGATTGCGGAGTGCGGAACATAAGAACACTCCGTAAAAATTCAAAACATAACGCA
>CAYQWO010000186.1:0-6953 GCA_964421095.1 uncultured Syntrophaceae bacterium | reverse complement strand
AGGAAGTTTTTCGCTCACGTTCAGGGATTTTCTCCACGTAGACCTTCATCAGGATTTTTCCCCATCCGCCCTTCTCCAGGCCCACGTCCGTGCACTGGACAATATTGAAGCGCTCAAAATCCGGGTCGGACTTGGTTATGAGTCGCTCGTAAATGACCGGCAGCATTGCGCTTACAGGCCCTAAGGCGAACATGCACATCCTTTTTGGACATTCCTCGGAAATCAATTGGCCACCCGCGGTCATGACGAAACGGTCCCCCACGCGGTGCTTAGCATGACAGCCGTGGGATTCGATCACTTCCGCTATGACCCGGCACCTCACGAAGTCGGGCGTTTGGGTGACCATCCTCACCTTCTGCGGATCGGAGCGAAAGATCTCCATCTCCTGATCAGTATATCCCATGTGCTTCTGAAAACGCCTCCAGATCTCCTCAGCGTCCATTTCCGTTCCTCCTTTCACTTTAGTCCGTATTGTCAGAAGTTATCTCCCCTTTCCCCTGGAGACTGTATCGTAATTTCAAGTGTCTCGAAGCCCAGGTGGTCATTTTTCTCCTAATTTTGGCGGATGGGCAAAAAGAGTCAGGATGGCAGAGGTTAGGAAGGCCAATGCCGCGATCAGAAAAGCAAGTCGGTAGCTCCCGCTCAAATCGAAAATATAACCGCCCAGGACCGGGCCAATGATCCCGCCGGTAAGGGAAACGGCGTGGATGATTCCGATGATTTCTCCCAACGACCGAGTCCCGAAGAAAGAGCCGATCAAACCCGGGATGGTGGTTATTTTCCCCCCATAAAAAAAGCCATAGGTCAGGGTAAAAACTAAGAGCATCCAGGGGGTTCTGATGCCGATTAACCAAAACAGCATGAGTGAGCAGATAAGACAACTGAGAAAGAGTCCCCATTTCCATCCAATTTTCTCCGACAGGACACCCAGGCCAATCCTCCCGGAGATGCTGATTCCCCCGATTAGCCCTAGGGCGCCGGCGGCAAAAGCCCTGGATATACCCAGGTCCGTGAGGTAGGGAACGATGTGGATCATCACCATGTGGATGGGCAGATTGGTGAAGAAATAAATTAGGATGATCAACAGAAAGATTTTGGTCTTCATGGCTTCTTTAGCCGGCCAATCATGAAACCCAATATCATTTTCCTGTCCAGCTCTAACTTTCTCCTGCCAGCCATAGGGTCTCAATCCCTTTTTTTCAGGGCGATCCACCATGGCTATCGCCGTCAATGTGAGTAGAGCCCAATAGAAGATCCCGATGGCTATGTAGCTGTATCGCCAACCCAAGGAGGTAATCAGATATTGGGTCAAGGGTGCCAGAAATAGAGTTCCTGCCCCGACGCCAGCGGTGACCAGACCCAGGGCGAGCCCTCTCTTTTTGACGAACCATTTCTGGACCGTGGCGTTAGGCAAAGAGACGGTCACCCCGGATCCCAAAGAGGCGATGACATAGAAGAAATAAAGGTGCCAGATGCTGTGGATCTGGCTGCAAAGGGATAGACCGATTCCGATGAAAAAGGCCCCCAGGGAAAGAGCCCGGCGAGGTCCAATGCTATCCGTCAGCCGACCGAAGAAATAGGTGGAAAGCGCGTAAATCACCAAGTGAACGGAATGGACAGATCCGGTAAGGGCTCTGCCCCAATCGAATTCAGCTTGTAGGGATTTGAAGAAGACTCCAAAGGTGTAAAAGAGCCCATAACTCGTGGCCGCTATGAAACAGGCGGCCACGATGACCCAATGGTGGAAAAAAGTTGGTTTCTCCGCCGGAAACATGCTTCCTCTGATTCGGTTAAGAAAGCTATCAGAAGACTTGCGCCAAATCAAGAAGATTCCTGGCCTAGGAGGCCAGGCGCCCGATTAAATTAGCCCCCTGATTTTCGCCAAAAATTTGCCAGGAAGGGAGATTTTGGGGAGTAGCCCCAGTTGGAGTTCCATATTGACTCGAGGCCTTTTTTGGAGCATACTATGGATCATTTATTCAACTTCGGTTATTCCAGGCGGGGGAACACCGCTCAAAATAATAAAGTGGGAATTTCTTCTTTAAATAAAAGTACGAGGAGGCAAGCTCGATGAGGAACCAAAGATACTTTTCCCTGGTGATCTTCATGGCCTGGAGCATAGTGCTCCTGCTCTTTTTCCCCTTCCCAGCTTTCAGCCAGGATTTTCCCACCAAGCCCATAACGATTTATTGTGGTTTTGAGGCGGGGGCTACTACAGATCTTACGGCGAGAGCTTTGGCCGAAGAGGGACAGAAGGTATTAGGCGTTCCCGTGGTTGTCGAAAATAAGCCCGGTGGGGGTTCCACCGTAGCTGCCACACTTATTGCCGGCAAAAAGCCAGATGGATACACCCTGGCGGTGGTGGCCTCCTCGGCTTTAGACACCCGCCACATGATGCTGGACGTACCCTACGATCCTTTCAAGGACTTCACTTACATACTGGCGTACGGTAATTATGTTGGCGGCATATGTGTCATGAAGGATACTCCCGCGGGCAAGCCCGAATTCAAGACTCTCAACGATTTATTGGAGTATGCGCGCAAGAATCCCGGGGCTCTCTCCTACAGCTCTTCGGGAATCGGTGCCAACCAACAATTGGCCGTGGAATATCTGGCCAAGCAGGCCAACGTGAAGTTCAAGCACGTGCCTTACAAGGGAGGGGCGCCAGCATGTACGGCCCTCATCGGGGGGCACGTGGACTTTACGGCGGGGGCGGGAATCCATCTGAATTACGTGAAGCAGGGCATCTTCCGGATGCTGGCCGTGACCATTTCCGATAAAAGGGACCCAGATTTTCCCGATGTCCCCACGCTTAAAGATTTAGGGTATAAAGATCTGCCCACACAAGACTTCATACTCGTCGGCCCCAAAGGGCTGCCCGACCCAATCTTCAAGAAGTTAGAGGCTGGCTTTCGGCAAGCAGCGTATTCTCCCGAATTTCAAAAAGTGCTGAAAAATTTTTCCCTTCCTTTTTCCTTCAAGGATCGGGGCCAATTCGAAGCGGAGTTTCCCAAGGTCTATGAATTTTATGCCCATCTCCTGAAAGAGATCGGTATAAAAACAAGGGAGAAATAAGAGGACATTTTTTTGATTATTTGATCTGAATTCGGGGGAATCAGATGCAGGCTGAACGGGCGGGAGGCCTTTTTTGGTTTGCCGTCGGGCTGATCAGCATTTACGGTTCTATTAAGCTGGGCGTGGGGACACTGCGGGAGCCGGGCCCGGGTTTTCTCTCTTTCTTAGCCGGATGCTTCATCAGTTTGATGGCCGCGATCGTATTCTTGCAATCCTTCCTGCAGAGACAGGAGGTCGTTGCTAAACTCTCCGGCTTCTGGAAGGGTTTAAGGTGGAATCGACCTCTGTATATAGGCTTCATCTTGGTTGCTTATATCCTTGCTCTGGAGAGAATTGGGTTCCTCCTTACTTCTCTCCTTACCCTCCTGGTCATGTTCAAAGGGGTTGAAAAATTATCCTGGTGGAAATCGATCCTGATCTCCGTCACTATTTCAGCTGTCTCTTTCTGGCTATTCAATAACGTTTTAAGAGCAACGCTGCCCAAAGGGGTCTTTGGGTTTTAGCTTCAGAGGTGCTGGCTCTTGGACTTTTTCAGCAATCTTATCGCTGGCTTAAACGTTGTTCTGCAACCCCTGAATCTCACCTTCTGTTTCCTCGGGGTTCTAATCGGGACGCTGATCGGCGTCCTGCCGGGCATTGGGCCAGTGGGAACCATGGCCATCCTCTTGCCCATGACGTATGGCATTCCCCCCACCACCGCCATCATCATGTTCGCCGGAATTTACTATGGGGCCCAGTACGGTGGGTCCACGACCTCCATCCTGGTCAACATTCCGGGTGAGGCCGCCTCAGTCATCACCACCCTCGACGGCTATCAGATGGCCCTCCAGGGCCGCGCCGGTCCAGCCCTGGGCATTGCTGCCTTCGGCTCCTTTATCGCGGGTACCCTCAGCGTCATCGGGCTTCAGGCCATCGCCCCACCTTTAGTCAGGGTGGCTTTGAGCTTTGGTCCCCCGGAATATTTTTCCTTGATGATCCTCGGCCTTGTTCTTCTCACCTACCTTGCGCAAAAGTCGATGGTGAAAGCCCTGATGATGGCCGGAGTAGGGGTGCTTCTGGGAACGATCGGCCTGGACAGCATGACCGGTCAACCGCGTTTCGCATTCAATATCCCCGAACTTTTGGACGGGTTAGGACTCGTCCCTTTAGTCATGGGACTTTTTGGCATCTCGGAAGTCTTTCTCAACGTGGAGAAGATAATTCAGGTGCATGTGACTTCGACCAAGATCTCCCGGCTTCTGCCCAGTTTCCAGGATTGGATGGAGAGTAAATGGGCCATCGCCCGGGGATCGGTGATCGGTTTTTTTCTCGGCATCCTGCCCGGGGGGGGAGCGGTCCTCTCCTCTTTAGTCTCATATGCTGTGGAGAAGCGCGTCTCCAAGAATCCCGAAAAATTTGGCAAAGGAGCGATCGAGGGCGTGGCCGCCCCGGAATCCGCCAATAACTCAGCCACAGGGGGAGCTTTCATTCCCCTCTTGACCCTGGGCATCCCAGCCAATGTGGTCATGGCCATCCTCATTGGAGCCCTGATGATCCACGGCATCACTCCTGGCCCAATGTTACTGAAGGAACATCCGGACCTTTTCTGGGGGGTGATCGCCAGCATGTACGTGGGCAATGCCATGCTCCTCGTCCTGAATCTGCCCCTGATTGGCCTCTGGATCCAGGTCCTGCGAGTTCCCTATTCTATCCTCTTCCCCCTCATTCTCTTCTTCTGTCTGATTGGGTGTTATGCGATTAACAATAGTACTGTAGATGTGGCTTTAATGCTCCTGTTCGGGGTAGTGGGTTACCTGATGCGCAAATTCGAATACGAACCCGCTCCCCTGGTCATGGCTTTTGTTCTGAGCCCCATCCTGGAACAAGCCCTGCGTCAATCCCTTATCCTTTCCGGCGGGAGCTTTATAATCTTTTTAACCCGTCCTATATCCATTGGATGTCTGATCGTGGCTGCCGGGCTGCTGGCCACCTCCACCGTCTCTTTTCTCCGGAATCGGATGAAAGAGAAAGAAGCAGAGAACCTATGAAGCCGCAGAGTGCCCAGAGAAATAGTATGTGCTTTCCAAAAGATTCCCTTTAAAGGAAAAAACCGGAAAAAATCATGACCGAAGTTCCACAGTCTTCTCTTTGGTTAGGCTTAGGCCACGCGATGGCCTTTTTGTTTAGAATTTGATATTAGAAAAGGAGGGGTGGAATGATGCGCTCAGTAAAGAAATTGTTCTTCGCGGTGGGACTCATATTGGCCTTGTTGATTTCTTTTTCTCCTATGGCCTTCAGCCAAGCCTACCCGGAAAAGGCAATCACCATATACTGCGGCTATGAGGCGGGAGCCTCCACCGACGTGACTGCCCGGGCGCTGGCGGAGGGTGCGGAGAAACTGCTTCGCGTTCCGGTGGTCGTGGAAAACAAGGCCGGTGGTGGAGCCACGGTGGCTGCCGGGCTGGTGGCCAGTAAAAAACCAGACGGGTACATCCTGGGGGTGATCTCTACCGGCGCTCTAACCGTTCGTCCCCATCTTTTTAAGGTCGCTTATAATCCGCTGCAGGATTTCACGGTGATCTGCAATTATAGTCTTTATATTGGTGGCCTGTGTGTGCTTAAAGAATCCCCCCTCAAATCCATCGATGAGTTCATCGCGTATGCCAAGGCCCACCCGGGTCTTTCCTACGGTTCGCCGGGGACGTCCACCCAGCAGCATCTGGCTGTCGAGCTGTTAGCCCAATGTAAAGGCCTGACCTTCAAGCATGTTCCTTACAAAGGCGGAGCCCCGGCCAACACCGCTCTTCTGGGCAAGCACACAGACTTCGTAGCCGGAGCTGGCCAGCATATCATGTATGTGAAGCAGGGAGTGTTCCGCATGCTTCTCGTTTATAACGCGGAAAAGCGGGACCCCAATTTCCCAGATATTCCCATCTTGAAAGAACTGGGCTGTGAGGACGCTCCCGCCCTGGGCTATATCGTGGTGGGGCCCAAAGGCCTTCCTCCCGCTATCTCCAAAAAGCTGGGCGAAACTTTCAAGAAAGTTGCCGACGGGCCTGGTTTCCAGAAGGTCCTGGCCAGTTTCGACCTTCCTTATGACTACAGAGACCGGGAGCAGATGGAAAAGGAAATCCCTGTAGAGTATGAATGGTATAAGTCTTTCCTTAAGAGATTTGGTATGAAGAAAGAGGACTGAGAACTCGTTAGCGTGCCCGATCTCGCTGAAAACCTCACCTTTTCTGGGTTGGCAGGGAAAAAAAGAAGGTGTGGAAAGCGACTAAAAAAGTAACCAGGGGAGGGTTTGCGATGGAATTCAATAAAAAAAGTTTTGCACCGTTCTTTGGATGGGCGGTCCTGTTGACTTTCTTGTTTTCTTTTCCTCTATGGGCATCAGGACAAACTTTCCCGGACAAACCCATCACCATTTATTGCGGGTATGAGGCTGGCGCCACTACAGACTTGACGACCAGGGCTCTGGCCAAAGGCGCAGAAAAGCTGCTCGGTGTTCCGGTGGTCGTTGAGAACAAGCCCGGTGGCGCGTCATCAGTTTCTGCGGCCCTGGTGGCCACTAAGAAACCTGATGGGTATACGTTGGGAGTTATTGACAGTTTTGGATCTCTGTCTGCCCGCCCCCATCTTATCCCGCCACCCTATAAGCCGCTGGAGGATTTCACCTTTATCCTCCAGTACGGCCGATACGTCGGGGGCATCTGTGTACTGGCCGAATCTCCCATCAAGACCATCGAGGAGTTTATCGCCTACGCCAAGTCCCATCCGGGCTTGTCTTATGGCTCGGCAGGGCAATACAGCCGGGGGCACATTGCCGTTGAACTCTTTGCCCAGTGCAAAGGCCTGACTTTCAAGCATGTGCCCTTCAAGGGGGGAGCCCCGGCCAATAC
>CAYQWO010000185.1:0-6957 GCA_964421095.1 uncultured Syntrophaceae bacterium | reverse complement strand
TGACGGGATAGCCGATGAGGAACTCCACTCCTTCGCGCTTGAGGATCTCGGCGACCGCTGCAGCTCCCTTCATATGCATCCTCCCTTATTGGTGTGAGTTGGAAATCCGCATATTTCTTATAGGAACCCGCTTTGGGGTATGTTGAGTTTACTGGGAAGGCGGTCGATTTTCTGCCTGAAAGGCCTTCCCAGACATGGGAAGGAAACATCGGGAGACATCGCGATGCAAAGAGGGTATTATAATCGAGTATCGTGATCCAGCGATGGCCGCCGCGTTAATTCTCTTCCGATTACTAACAGTTGAATCTCCGATGTTCCTTCGTATATCCTTGGTGCTCGAACCGCGCGATAAAGATGTTCGATGCGAGACTTCTTATGAAGCCCGATCCCTCCATGAATCTGGAGGGATTGATCTACTACTTTTTGGGCCACTTCCGTAGCATAATACTTGGCCATGGAAGCTTCCATTGTTGTTCGTTCCTGGACGTGATCGGCTAACCACGCCGCCCTGTATACCAGAAGAGAAGCTGCATCCAGGGCAACCTTCATCTCGGCAAGCTTAAACTGAGTCACCTGAAAATTAATCAAGGTTTGGCCAAACATCTGGCGATTCTTAGCATACTCCACCGCCAGGGATAAAGCTCTCCAACCCATGCCCAGGGCAGCAGCCCCTACCGTTGGGCGGTAAATGTCCAGGTTGCCCAGAGCGATACGCATCCCTTGCCCCTCCTCTCCCAGAAGGTTTACCCTGGGAACGCGCATCTCTTCCATAAGAATCTCCCCTATATTGCATTCGAACGACAATCGATCGGTTTTCACCCCATAGGAAGACTCTTTCCGATCCACTATGAATGCCGATATTCCCTTACCCCCCGCCCCGGGGTCTGTCTTGGCAAATACCACCGAGATGTCGGTATATCCGGGTTTCGACACATAGCACTTGCGACCATTCAGTACATAATAATCTCCTTCTAACCGCGCCGTAGCCTGAACGCCCGCCACATCGGAACCTGAACTTTGCTCGGTAAGACAGAAGTTGGCCATCTGGGATCCATCCACCAATGGCGGCAAATATTTTGCTTTCTGTTTTTCATTTCCGAAACGTACGATTGGATTGCTGCCCAACCCCTGCATGATAAAAACTTCGTCAGCGAAAGTAGAGACCTTAGAAAATTCCTCACGGAGGATACAGAGATTGACCGACGAGACGCCTTTGCCGCCATAGGCCTGGGGGACTACATACGCGTAGAAGCCAGATTTCTTGAGGCGCTTAACCCCCTCAGGATGATAATCGTAGGCTGCGTCTAACTCCCCGACTAAGGGGGTGATTTCCCTTTCCATAAAATCCCGCGCTTGTTTGCGCAGCTGGACCTGTTCAGAAGTGAAGGTAAAATCCATAATTTCTCCTTTCCTAGTACTAACTCGTTTAAGAAAGAGCTATAAGATTCAAATCGCCCGAAAAAACAATGCCTCTTTGGTCCGTCAGACCCTCCAATTTTTAAACCAAATACTATTCTGCTGCTTCCCTTGTCAAGTCTTTTTTGGGAGATCTCGAAAAAGGCAGGGGTCTCGCTAGTCAGGATATTCTCAATAAATGAGCTGAAATATCAGGAAAGCTCAACTTTTTACCAGTTGACATCCCATAAGCTGCACGATAATATTCGTCCGGAGGTTGGGCCAAGGGACCGGCTAAGTATTGCGCTTTAGGCGTTCGGGTCTCCTGGCGAGCGCCCAATCATTTATGACCTTTCAGAGTAATCCCCCAAGGTTTAAAAAGGTAAGGAGGGTTTAACCATGGAGCGCAGCCTTTTCCAAAAGAAAGGAAAGAACAAAGGAAGAGATATTTTGTGGTGGGGCGCAATTTTCGGTCTCTTCTTTTTTGGCACCCTGGTCCCGGGCGTGCTCTTCGCCCAGGAGAAATACCCGGCGAAACCCATCAACTTCCTCATTGGCTTTCCGGCAGGGGGAACGACGGATATATGCGCCCGGCCTCTGGTGGCCGCAGCCAGTAAGATTCTCGGGCAACCGATCATGATCTTGAATAAACCGGGAGGCGCCTCCTCCGTGGCCGTGGCCACCCTGAAAAACGAAAAGCCCGATGGATACACCATAGGAATTCTGGGCAGCGGGGCTGTGCTGAGCCAACACATGCGCAAAGTCCCCTATGATTCGGCCCATGATTTCACTCCCATCATGCAATACGCCGTGTATCTATATGGGCTGGTGGTACGGCCCGATTCTCCCTGGAATACTTTCAAAGAATTTATCGACTACGCCAAAGCCAACCCAGGAAAAGTTCGTTACAGCACGGCAGGGCCAGGGAGCCCTCAGCATCTGGTCATGGAACGATTGGCCCTGAAAGAGAAAATCAAATGGACGCACATCCCCTTCGAAGGGGGAGCCCCAGCGGTTTCTGCATTGCTGGGAGGCCATGTAGAAGCTTGTTCCCAGACTACTGAATGGAAAAAGCAGGTGGAAGCGGGGCGCTTAAGGCTGCTGGCGGTTTATGGTGAGAAGCGGATGATTGATTTTCCCGATGTTCCTACCCTGCTGGAACTGGGCTATGACATCGTTGCCCCCAGTCTCATCTGCATCGCTGGCCCCAAAGGACTTCCGCCTCAGGTTGTGGAGACCCTTCACGGGGCCTTCCAAAAGGCCATGGAAGATGCGGATTTCATTAAGGTGAGTCGTCAGGTGGACCAGCCTTCGGTCTATCGAGGGCCGCAGGAGTTAGCCAAGCACCTGGTGAAGATGAACGAAGAAGTAGGGGGATTAATCAGGAGCCTGGGCTTGCGGCAGGAGTAGAAACCCGCATTTCTGCATCCCGTCAGTCCGGGAACACGAGGGGTACACCCAAATCCTTGGGGCCGCGACGAACGGAGGCATGTCCATCTGGCGGCGTATCTTGAAGAAATCCGGGCCTTCCATGGCTTTCCTTCCGGCCCCTTGGCAAGCTTTCACTAAAAATTTGGTCAACTAATTTGGAGACGAACCAAATTTTATGACTGGAAGGCGGTGATCCATTGGAATCAACCATTAAAAAACATTTAGAAGGTGTTCGGATTATCGACCTGAGCGCCTGGCTGGCTGGTCCCTTTCTCAGTATGCAGTTAGCTGCCTTGGGAGCTGAGGTTATTAAAATTGAGCGGCCAGGGATAGGTGACCCTACCCGAACGACAGTTCCCTTTGCCGGACCCGGAGGAGTGGGGTTTGAAGGAAAGACTCATGAAGACATCTCGCTCATCAATTTAAAGCGAAACCGCGCAAAGAAAAGCATCACGCTGGATATGAAAAGGAAGCGGGGGAGAGAGATCTTTCGAATGCTGGTGGCCAGGGGGGATGTGGTCCTGGAAAATTTCGCCCCGGGAACCATGGAAAGTTTCGGTTTTGATTATCCTGTCTTAAAGGCGATCAACCCGAAAATCATTTTCTGTTCCATCTCCGGCTATGGGCAAAGTGGCCCTTACAGGGATCGGACAGCTTTTGATCTCACCATTCAGGCGACGAGTGGGATTATGGCGATTACGGGGCTGCCCGGTGGCCCCCCGACCCGCTGTGGAGCATGGATTGGCGATCTGATCCCGGCTCTGTATGGTCTATGTGGAATTTTGGCCGCGCTGGCCTCACGGGAAAAAACGGGCCATGGAGAAAGGATTGACATATCCATGCAGGATTGTTGCTTCTCTATGATCATGGATGAAGCTTTAGATCTTCTGCTCTCCAGGGGGATTCCCACCCGGCAAGGAAACAGGAATCCCAGAGCGGTCCCATGGAATACATTCCCGACAAAAGACGGAAATATCGCCATCTGCGTGGGCACGAATGACCAGTGGAAGGTTTTTCTGGAGGCAATTCAAAGAGAAGGTTATTTAGAGGATCCTCGATTCCAGAATCTTGAAGATCGACTGAAAAACGCCGACGAAGTGGAGGCGATGGTAACGGAATGGAGCAAGAATTTGAGCAGCGAAGAGGCCCTAAAGATCTTAAGGGAGAAAAAAGTCCCTTGTGATCCAGTCCTGGAAGTCAAAGAGGTGCTGGACGACCCGCAGCTGAAGTCGCGGGGAATGATTCAAGAACTAATGCATCCAGCGAGTGGCCAGACCGGTCTGAAGGCTGCCGGATTCCCCATCCGCTTTTCTGAGCTTCCGGCAGAATATCCTGGGCCGACCCCTATTCTTGGGCAGCATAACAAGGAAATCTACATGGGATTATTGGGCTTCTCCAAGGAAGAAATGGAGCAATTGGAGAAAGAAGGAATTATTTAACAAGAGGACGATACGAGATTCATTCTATAGCCTCCGTTATCATAAGAATCCTTCGCTTCCTTGTCCGGTTCCCGATTACAGGAAGAGGTCAGCACGATATTTGACATGGTCTGTCAGGTGCAGCACTGACCCTTACCCCTCGAACCGCTGGATTGTTTCTTCTTATCCTGAAATGATTTTTCCTTCCATGAAGGAGATGCGGCCATGAGGCTCGATCAAGAAATATACTGGCTAAGGAATAGGAGATGATCAGAAAAATCGTTGGAGCTCTGCTATATGCCGGCGCTGTGCTGCACGCCGCGGGGCAGGCGCAGGCGAGCTGGGAGCTAAAAGTCAGCCCCATCATCCTCTCCCGCAAGAAGAAACTTCTGCTGGCGGCCTTTTTCCCGATTCTCTTAACCATCGGTTTCCATTTCGCCTTTGCCGAGAGTATTCCCTCCCGCATACCAATCCTGGGCGGGTCCAAAGCCTACATGCCTGCCTTCGTAACCCCCGCTATTTTTTACGGATCGATCTTTGTCGGTTTGGTGGCTGGCTTGATCACCGGGGTGATCGGAGCTGGAGGTGGTTATATCTTAACTCCAGCGTTGATGAGTTTCGGGGTTAAAGGAATCATGGCGGTCGGTACTGACCAATTCCACCTCTTTGCCAAAGCGATTATGGGCACGGCCATTCACAAGAAGTTGGGAAATGTGAACCTCAGGCTGGCGATCTGGTTCGTCGTCGGTTCCTTTTTCGGCGTCACTCTGGGGGGGATGATTAACCGCACGGTCTACCAAATCAGTCCTGCTCTGAGCGATGCCCTGATCAGCAGTGTGTACGTGATTGTTCTGGGCCTCCTGGGCATATATTCCTTGGCCGATTGGCTCCGCTTGCGTAAGCGCGAAGTGGCGCTCAGGTCAACGAAGGAGGCCACCACCGACTTCGCCAGGTGGCTGCAGGCCCTTCCTTTGAAACCACGGGTGAGGTTTGACGAAGATATCGTACCCGCGGGTCGGAGTATCTCGGTTTACCCGATCATATTCTGTGGTTTCGTCGTGGGCCTGGTAGCCGCAATTATGGGGGTGGGCGGCGGCTTTCTCACATTCCCGATGTTTGTCTACGGCCTGGGCGTTTCTACCTTCACGACCGTGGGAACGGACATCTTGCAGATCATCTTTACCACTTTCTACTCCTCCATCTTCCAGTACGCCATCTATGGGTTCGTTTTCTACACGGTGGCCATGGGTATGCTTCTCGGCTCGCTGGTGGGTGTGCAGATCGGGGCGATGGTTACCAAAATAGTCACCGGGGCGGCGATCAGAGCTTTTTATGCCCTAACCATCCTGGCTGGTTTTTCCAACCGGGTCTGCGCCCTCATCCGGAAACTGGCTGATACGGGATACATATCTTTACCGCCAGAGATTACAGGTCCGATTGAAACAGGCGGCACGATTGCCTTTTTTCTGTTGATTGGTATTTTTGGAGTTTGGGTTCTCACCGTTTTTTTAAAGAATCTGGGCGCCATTCGCAGCGGCGGGCAATCCGTGCCGGCATTGGATAAAGGATATCATTCCGAGCAACCTGCGATCGCCCAAGAGCCGTGGAAATGAGCTGGGTGATAGATCGGAAAAAATTTACCATCGGTCTGGTAGGCCTCATAACTTTTTTTACGGCCCTGGCCTTCTGGCTTTCCCCCGTGATTGACCATAAGACCGGGCTGGAGTGGGCCGATGAACTATTCAACCAGCTTGCCAAAAATTCCATCCATTTTATGCCGGGGGCCATGAAGATGGCGGCCAAATTCGAAGGGGTATTTATCGACATTGGCGTCAGTTCGAGATGGCCCGGGACAGACGCACAGGTTGCCCACATCATCCGGGCGAATGGCATGTTCGCCAGGGTCATCGGCGATGGGAGGGTCAGGATCATAGGCGACCTCGGACTTCTGGGCAAGACAGCTGCGGCGGATGCCGATCTTCTGTTTAGAGGAGAGGAGCAAAGACTGCAGGAAAAATACGGGATAAGCGGAAAAGAAGTCATCTACTATTGGTGGACAGCCTTTGACGGCCTGATCAGGCGATATATCCAGGAGAATCGGCCCTCCGAGGCTAACTTCGCGAAGTATATGACCACCCGGGTTCTTGAGCCCTCCTACAACTTTGCCGAAATAAAGCCCAAAAATATTTCCAAAAATGCCGGGGTCGTGGTTTTCCTGTTAGGGTTCTACATTCTTTACACCCTTTGGTTTGGCTTTTCCATCATGGTTCTCTTTGAAGGGCTCGGCATTAAAGCTACGAAGCCGGCGGAAAAGAAGGAGGCGTAGCCATCCACTTTTTCAATCTCTCGCCACCAGCTCGATGCGGATGTTCTCCGGCCCCTCGACGAAGGCATACTTCACCCCGGCTGAAGAAACGCTGGGTCCGATGCTGAATTTGGCCCCCCGTCTCTTCAGGTCTTCGACGGTTTTTTCCAGCTCTTTTACCCTGAACCCGAAATGGTCGAGACCTCTGTCCCCTTTGCCGGGTGCCAGCCTCCCCGCCTGGGCATCGGTGCCCATTACATTGATGGGCACCCCTTGCACATCCATTCGAATCATGGGATAGCCGCGCACTTCTCCCCGGGAGATCTCCCGACCGTCGAACACCTTTTTAAAATATTTCACCGCTTCTTCTACATCGCCGCAGATAAGATGGACATGGTCTAACCCCGT
>CAYQWO010000184.1:0-6959 GCA_964421095.1 uncultured Syntrophaceae bacterium | reverse complement strand
GATCAGGACCCAGAGGGTCCGGCTCCAATTCAGCTTATCGGCCAGGGCCATCTCTTTGGGTTTCTCTAACTTGAACTGAGCTTCTTCTGCCAATTTTGTCAGAGCTTCGGGAGTAATAGGCCGGGTCCGCTCGGGGGTGGGGTGCATAAGGTAGCAGGTAAGCACGGCGACAATAGGATTCAGGATTAGGCCAAAAAGGCTAGCTGTAGCATAAATGGTCTGGTCGAAACCCATGGGGGTTAATTTTCGCCCGATCTCTTTCTCTATGGTGGGGATGATGTCCGGAGACCACCCCCATCCGGGGCTATTGAGGAGCAGAGGTTCCGTGATCGAAATGGACCAGGGAACGCTGGATGTCATCCCGATGTAGGCGCTGGCCACAAGCAAGGGCCAGTGGATTCCTTTCACCCTCCTGGCGGCCCCGAGGCACAAAAAGATTCCTCCGATCAATCCCAATCCCCAATTAATGGCCCCCAAAATAGCCGCCACCGCGGCCACCACAGCCACAGCTTGAGCAGGAGTCTTGGCTATTCCGGTGATGGAATCGATGACTTTCACTCCCACCCGGGAAATCGCCAAAGAATAACCAAAGATCAGAAGGACGACCATCTGCATGGAAAAAGCCAGGTAGGCCCAGAATCCCCTGTACCAGGATTCTACGATTTTGACTGGAGAAGCCTGGACAACGATTAAGGCTAAAATGAAAACGATGAAGGTTAGCAGGATGGCAAAAATGAAGGAGTCTGGCATAACCTTCTCCATGGCAAAGTGCCACCTTTCCGCCGTATTCCGGATGAAATTTCTCATGGCCCCTTTCCTCCTTTCTTAGGATCTTCAGGTTTTGGTCGGCTGATGTCGAAAAGCCGCATGCTTTTCGACCTTCCTTTGACACTCGTGATAAATTATGTAATTATTCAACTGAAAAAATTGTTCTTAAAGATTTGCAGAGGATGTTTATTTTGTGATCAAGACGAATTTGGCTGATCTTAAAAAATCACTTTTGAAAAAAGATGTGGCCAGGGTCAGCAGTATTTTAGTTTAGAGGAAAATTTATAGCAAGTAGAATTTTGCCATGCCTCTTGACGCATTCTCCAGTCTTGCGGCCGTCTCGCGAATGCTCCGCAAGGGCGAGATTACTTCCAGCGAACTCATCCGCCTCATGCTCCAGCGCATCGACGATTTGAATCCTCACCTCCAGGCCTTAAGCGACGTGCTG
This sequence comes from uncultured Syntrophaceae bacterium, assembly GCA_964421095.1. Lineage (GTDB taxonomy): Bacteria > Desulfobacterota > SM23-61 > SM23-61 > SM23-61 > CAYQWO01. Next base: position 5,743 of record CAYQWO010000184.1, on the reverse strand, counting down.
AGCGAACATGCGCGATGGGAGGCACTCCAAGCCGACCGCCGTCTTGCTGGCGGTCCCCTCGGCGATCTTACAGGAGTGCCCATTGTTATCAAAGATATTATCGATACAACACCCGCTGTATGTTCGGCAGGCTTGCCCTTCCTATTCGATTACCGACCCCTTGAAGATGCCCTGGTGGTAAAGCGGTTGCGTCGGGCGGGGGCGGTCATTCTCGGGGTCTCCGCAACGGATGCTGGTGCCTTTGGGGTGCGCACGCCTATGGTATATCACCCTCAGGCTCCAGATCATAATGTGGGTGGGTCCAGCGGTGGATCCGCTGCTGCTCTGGCGGCGGGCTTCTGCTTTGCAGCCCTGGGGACAGACACCGGTGGCAGCATTCGTATCCCTTCCGCCTGTTGTCTGGTAACAGGGTTCAAGCCTACTTTCGGCCGCCTAAGCACAGCCGGCATCCGACCGCTCGTATGGTCGCTCGACCATGTAGGCCCTATGGCCCGCCATGTCAGCGATTTGGGCATTATCCAACGGATCATCGATCCCAAATTCGGCCGTATATTGAGGAAAACACAGGGGAAGGGCGTTATCGGTCACGACCCCAACTATTACCACGATGCCATCCCTGAGGTTCAAGATGGCATGATCCGCGTCCTGGGACTCTGTCGGGATATAAACGTCGGGGTCCGAGAGATCTCCCTGCCAGACCCAGACGAGGTACAAAGCATACACAGAACCATCTTTTGCTCTGAATCGGCTGCTTATCATTTCGGTACATTTCCCGGTCGTCTCCATGAATATCCAGGAGTGGCCCGAGAGCTTTTAGAACTTTCTAAAGGAATCACAGGTGACCAATATGTCCACGCCATGCGTCAGCGTGCTATGTGGAGACGCCGGATGGCTGAGGTTTTCGAAAAAGTGGATTTTATTCTGTCACCCACCCTCCCGGTACTGGCTCCCAGACGAGAGGTTGAAAGGATGAAAGTGGCAGGAGTTGAGCGTCCGGTGCAGGCAACTCTTCTGCGCTACACTCGCCTTTTCAATCATACCGGCAACCCCGTGGTTTCCCTTCCGATCACTATGATTAGGCCTGGTATTGGGGTAAGTGTCCAGGTGGTAGGTCCCTCGCATCACGATGCCGATGTAATCGAATTTGCAGGACAACTGGAAAATATCCTCGATCTAAATGTAAAATATCAGATCTCTTCCTTCTTTGAATAAAGATTGAGCCTGCACCCCCTAATCGTTCCATTTGCGGAAGGCCGAAAGGAGGGCGGACCCCATTTTCATGATATTTTCCGCACGGAAAAAGTTGGGATTTGAAAAACATATCTGCATCATGCCCCCCATTAGGGTGGATTTTGATGCTGGCAAGGTACGGGGGCTTTTGTTTGAGTCCAAAATATGATACTCATATTTGAACGAAAGGAGATAAAGCTTAGGGGGGCAGAAAAGCATGCCAACTCCACTGGAAAAATGGGTTGAAGAACAGGTGCAATTAACCAAGCCGGCTCAGATCTACTGGTGCGACGGCACAGAAGAAGAAGCGCACCGGATTGTAGAAATCGGCATGAAGAAAGAGAAAGTGGAAGGCCAACCTGTTTTTCACCCATTGAACCCAAAAGCCTATCCCAATTCCTACCTGCATCGAAGCCACCCTACCGACGTGGCCCGTACCGAACACCTCACCTACATCTGCTTTCCAGACCGCGATGCCGCGGGACCGAATAACAATTGGATGGAGCCAGGTAAAGCCAAAGATTCCCTGCGTCAGCTATCGGATGGATGCATGGCTGGAAGGACCATGTACATCCTCCCTTACATGATGGGCCATCCGGACTCTCCTCTGGCCAAGCCTTGCGTCCAGCTCACGGATATTTCCTACGTGGCGGTCAGCATGAGGATCATGACTCGTTTGGGCAAGGATGTTGTCCAGAAGATCGGGAGTTCGGAAAATTTCGTGCGCGGCCTTCATTCTGTGGGGGACTTTGACCCCCAAAGACGTTTTATCATGCACTTTCCAGAGGAAAATTTAGTCTGGAGTATTGGTTCGGGATACGGAGGAAACGCCCTTCTGGGAAAAAAATGTTTCTCTTTAAGGATTGCTTCTTGGTTGGGGAAGAAAGAGGGATGGTTGGCCGAGCATATGATCATTATCGGGGTGGAGGATCCCCAGGGCAAAATAAGTTATATCCTCGCCGCCTTACCCTCGGCCTCCGGAAAAACCAACCTGGCCATGCTGGAGTCAGCTCTTCCCGGTTACCGGATATGGACCCTGGGAGATGACATTGCCTGGATCCGCATCGGGGCAGATAGCCGGCTTTATGCCATAAACCCAGAATTTGGTTTTTTTGGGGTGGCTCCGGGAACCTCCTTCAAGACCAACCCGAACATGATGAGGACCCTCAAGGCAAACTTTTTTTATCCTACGATCTTCACGAATACTGCTTTGAATGTCCAAACTAACGAACCTTGGTGGGAGGGAATCGATGATCCAATCCCGGCAAGGTTACTTGACTGGCGTGGGAATCCCTGGCAACGTGGCTCCAAAGCCCCTGCCGCCCATCCAAATTCAAGGTTTACAGTTTGCAGCAAGCAATGCCCTACCCTTTCGCCCGAATTTGAGAACCCCCAGGGTGTTCCGATTTCCGCCATTCTTTTCGGCAGCCGTCGAAGCAAAGTCATGCCCCTCGTTTTTGAAAGCTTTAACTGGGCCAAAGGCATATTGATGGCGGCCATCATGGGCGCAGAAACGACTGCGGCAGCCACAGGTAAAGTAGGAGTTCTGCGCCGCGACCCCATGGCCATGTTACCTTTCTGCGGTTACAACATGGCGGATTATTTCGACCACTGGTTGCAGGTCGAGGGGAAAATGACCCACCCACCCAAAATATTCTTTATCAACTGGTTCCGGACTGATGAATCTGGGAAGTTTCTTTGGCCTGGTTTTGGCGAAAACATCAGGATTCTGAGGTGGATTATGGAACGGGCCAACCGCTCAACCCAGGATGGAGCCAGCGAGACCCCAATTGGATGGGTTCCCAAACGGGAAAGTCTGGACTTTTCAGGGATGAAGATTTCTGAGGAAAATTTCAAGAAATTATTCACTGTGGATCGAGAAGAATGGAAAGCTGAACTTGAAGACGCGCAGACTTTTCTGGCCCAATTTGGAACCCGGATGCCCCAAAGGATTTGGGATGAGTTCAATCACCTAAAAATGGCTTTCCTGAAATCCTGCTGACTTCAGCCCCTAAAATGATCCATGGCTATCAGACCTCTTTCACTTGCCGAATCCAAGCATCGCTATTTTTTCCATCTTTATGCCTATGTTGAACGCAGCATAAGAAAAACATATGGAAACCCCGCAGAAAATGAATGAAAGGGTTGTCCGAAGTCACTGTCGGATCTGCCACGGCGGATGTGGGGTTCTGGTTCATGTGCAGGATGGGAAGGTTGTCCGGATCGAGGGCGATCCGCGCTCCCCGATCAGCCGTGGAACGCTCTGCCCCAAGGGGATTGCTACCATTCAACTGGCTTATCATCCCGATCGATTGCTCTACCCTCTGAAACGAAAAGGGGCCAAAGGGGAAGGTAAATGGGAACGGATTTCCTGGGATGAGGCCTATGATCTTCTCACTGCAAAAATCAATGAGTATAAGCGCCAATACGGAGCTGAATCCATCGTGCTCGGTTATGGGACCGGTCGCGATAATGAGGCCTTCATCTATCGCTTGGCGAACCTTTTAGGGACTCCAAATGTGCTTACGGCTGGCCATATGTGTTACGGACCGCGGGTGGCGACCTCGATCATCACTTGCGGAAATTTGCCGGTCTGCGACTATGAGAGAAATCCCCGATGTGTTATGGTCTGGGGGAATAATGCCGTCATCTCCAATCCCGATGAATACAAAGGGGTGTATTTATCCGATGCTTTGGCCAAAGGGGCAAAATTGATTGTGGTCGATCCGCGGTTCACCAAATTGGCCGATCGATCCCATCTTTGGCTGCAGCTCAGACCCGGAACGGATGTAGCCCTCGCCATGGGAATGCTCCAGGTTATCATTGAAGAAGAACTCTATGATAAGGAATTCGTGCAAAACTGGGTCTATGGCTGGAAGGAATTCGTCGTTCGAGTCAGAGAGTATACCCGGAAACGAGTTTCCGAAATCACCTGGGTGCCAGAAGAGAAGATTCGGGAGGCTGCCCGGCTCTTTGCCACAACCAAGCCGGCCTGTATTCAGTGGGGCGTGGCCATCGAGCAGTCGATTAATTGCGTCGATAATAACCGGATCTTGATCGCCTTGGCGGCCACCACCGGAAATCTCGATGTTCCTGGCGGAATGGTCTTCTATGTCCCTCCGCCAACCATGAATGCCAGTCAATTTGGTGCCCATAAGCTCCTCCCCCCTGAACAGAGGAAGAAGCGTCTGGGGGGAGAGGTCTTTAGACTGGCGGATGCCTTTGCCATTCTCAATCCGAGGTTCGTCTGGGATGCCATTCTGACCGAGAAGCCCTATCCTGTGAAGATGGTCTTTCTAATCTCTACGAATCCGGTCATTACTCGGGCCAATGCCTCGATGGTTTATGAGGCCTTAAAGAAGGTCGATTTTTTGGCTGTCTCAGACTTCTTTTTCACCCCGACAGGGGAACTGGCCGACCTCGTCCTCCCGACCGCGACGTGGCTGGAAATGGATTATGTGGCGGAATTCTGGAAAAGGCACGGCTATGTGTTGGCTCGTCAGAAGGTGATCCAGGTGGGGGAATGTAAGTCAGACCATGAGATGCTCAACGAACTCGGAAACCGGGTGGGGCCAAAAGAATATTGGTGGCCAACCATTGATGGAGCCCTGAATGCCATTCTTGCTCCTTCAGGTCTAACCTTTGAGGAATTTGCCAAAAAGGGCTATCTGCGGGGACAGATGGAATATCGGAAATATATGAAGAAGGGATTCTCTACACCCACCGGAAAGGTGGAGCTCTATTCGACCCGGATGAAAGAATGGGGATATGATCCTTTGCCTCAGTTTCGGGAACCTCCGGAGTCTCCGGTGAGCCGGCCGGATCTTTTTAAGGAATATCCCTACATTCTTATCACCGGGATGCGGCCAACGGCCTTCTTCCATTCCGAACACCGGCAAATCCCGTGGCTGAGGGAACTTCTGCCGGAGCCTTTTGTCGAGATCCATCCGGAAACAGCAGAGAGGGAAGGAATTAAAGAGGGAGACTGGGTCATCATCGAATCGGTGCGGGGCCGATGCCGGCAACGGGCCAAGTTGACCCTGGGAATCGACCCGCGAGTGATCGGAGCGCAGCATGCCTGGTGGTTTCCCGAAAAAGATTCTCCTGAACATGGATGGCGAGATGCGAACATCAACTTTCTGACGGACAATAATCCCGCGACTTGTGACCCAGCGATGGGAGCAACGAACCTGCGGGTGCTGCTCTGCCGGATTTCCCCTAACCTAAAAAAGGCTCTCACCACAGAGAGCACAGAGGAAATTTAAGATAAATCAAGGGAATAAACCCCTTTTCTCTGTTTTACTCTGGGCACTCATTAAGTGAAAACAATACAAAGTTTTAGCATACAAATTGATTACTGGAGAGCACTGAGAAGAGATTAAGATCATTTCGTTTTTTAATTATAAAATCCCTCTCTGCGGTCTCTGTGGTTTAATTTTGACAAAACGTTCCCGTAAAAAGGGAGGAGAGGTGTGAAAAACTTGCTTGTCATGTCCGGCAGCTGGGGGCGCTT
>CAYQWO010000183.1:0-7007 GCA_964421095.1 uncultured Syntrophaceae bacterium | reverse complement strand
TTTGCAAACCCAATCCCAAAAAAGCGTTGGCCAAACGGGTGACCCGTTCGTTGAACTGGCGATAGGTAAACCGATGTCCTTCGTGAATGATAGCGATTCGATCCGCAAACCATAAGGCGGATCGGGTCAGATAGGTGCCCAGGTTCATGGCAATGACATCTCCGTTGTTTTCTTCCACCTCTGGCGTGCGCTAAGTTTTTGCGGGGCGAAACTTGTAGCTGTAAATCTCATTTCCCTCTTTGTCGGTTTTCAGCTTCTCCACCACCAGCTCCATCTCCATACCAATCTTGAGGTCCTTTTCCTCCCAATTCGTGAGCTGGGAAAAAATCATCAGCCCTTCTGGAAGGTCGATATAGCCCACGGCGTAGGGGGGAGTGGTATACGGAACCGGAACCCGGCAGATGGTAAACGTGTGAAGTTTTCCTCTGGGACTCAAATAGGTTTTTTGGACCTCCCGGGAATGACAGAAGATGCATAATTCCCGGAAAGGGAAAGCATATTTCCCGCATTTCTGGCAATGGGTCCCCAGCATCCGTGGCTTCCCTCCTGGCTCACTCTGCTCCACAAACAGATTTTCTTTGAACGGAATTTTTCTTACTGCTTTCTGCTCTGGTTGCCGTCCTGTTTCTACATCCATTTGCCTCCCCCTTATTAAAAATACGCCAAGCACCCAGCGCTATGCGTATAGCGGTATTGTCTTATCCATGCCAACATTCCTTCCATCGTGATAAAAGGTACGAGGTGGACTTCCGGCATGCGTAGGCTCAAAATATTCTATCTTCAGTGAATCATCCGATCGCGGCCTTTCCAATAGGGTTCCTTGAGCGACCTTCTGAGGATCTTTCCGTAGGCGCTTTTGGGGAGTGTTTCTATGAAATCTACTGATTTCGGCTTCTTATAACTCGCTAAATGCTTCTTACAGTGCTCAATAATTTCTTCCTCCGTGGCCTGCATACCTTGCCTTAAGGATACGGCCGCCTTCACCGCCTCTCCCCATTTATCATCTGGAACGCCAAAGACCGCCGCCTCCAGCACAGCCGGGTGCATATACAAAACATCCTCGACCTCCTTGGGATAAATGTTGAACCCGCCACTCACAATCATGTCGTCCTTACGATCTACCAGGTAAATGTATCCGTCCTCATCCATGTATCCCAAATCCCGGGTGTGCAGCCATCCGCCGCGCAGGGCTTCGGCGGTGGCCTCGGCGTTTTTCCAGTAGCCTTTCATATTCTGACCTGACTGGACTACGATCTCTCCGATTTGACCCGGGGGGAGGAACCTGTCCCCCTCGTCCATAATCCTCACCCGGGCCACCGTCACCTCTCGGCCTATAGAACTCAGCCGTTTGAGTTTCTTCTCACTTCCATCCAAAATATGATCTTCCTTCAGGAGGAGGGTGAGCGGATTCAGTCCTTCAGTCAGGCCATATCCTTGGACAAAGATGTTTCCAAACACCTCAATAGCCCTCTTGAGAACTTCCGGGGAAATCGGCGATGCCCCATAGCGGATGGTTTTCAAACTGCTGAGATCGTATTTTTTAAGCTCGGGGTAGACCAGGATCATGACGATCATGGTAGGTACAAGGTAGAGAGTGGTGATCCTTTCCTTTTGGATCGTCTCCAAAAGGCTCCGGACATCGAAGCCTGGAAGAACGACGACCTTGGCGCCTCTGACAATGTGGGGAAGGATCTGCGTTCCACTTGCATGTGTGACCGGTGCCGTAAGGGCAATGGCATCCCCTGCTTGGATCGGGAACCCGTCCATGAGGACGTTATAAAGCATAACAATATTGTTTCGGTGGCTATGGATTACTCCTTTGGGTCGGCCGGTAGTGCCCGCTGTGTAGCGAATGCTATAGGGATCCTCATCCGATATTTCTACACTGGGCTCTTGAGGGGAAGCCTTGGCTAACAGTTCCTCGTAGGATTTCGTGGATTCCGGAGCCCTGTCGGTTACGCAGATAACATAAGAAAGTGCCGAAGCCTCGCTTAAAATGGACCTGATAACTTCTACAGACTCCTGGCCCACCAGAATAGCTCTGGCTTCTGCATCATTAAGCATGTAGAGGTCCTCTTGGGCGGAATACCGGGTGTTCAACGGCACGAAAACCAGGCCGGCGCGGGCGATTCCATAAAAACACTCTATACTTTGGCGGCAATTATTCAAAAGGACTGCCACCCGATCCCCTTTTTTCAGTCCTAAATCCAGGAGGGCGTTGGCCAGCCGGTTAACTCTTTCCAGCAGTTCCTTAGCGGTTAGCCTTTTCTGCTGATCCACGACGACAATATGGTTTGGAAACCGGACAGCGGTCTTAGCGATGAAATCTCCGATAGGCATTCTCCCCCCCTTAGGAAATCAAAAGGATCCTCCCGTAACGGAAAGCGACCCCACTTCGAAAGCCTTCCACGAAGACGTTGTAGCCCTTCGCGAGTCGACAGAAGACCTCCCTTATATATTTCCCAACCCCACAAGTCTCAATATCCCGGCGGCATCCATTGGGGCACTTCGAATGTCTGCAAGAAAGCCCTCATCACCTCCGTACCAGGTCTACCTGCGGCATTCTGCTCCTCAATCCAATTCTTGATAAGAGCCTTCACTGCCGGTACCTCCGCCCATTTCGCCCTTTCCTCAGCAGGAAATGGCAAAACCTTCACCCCTTTCCCTTGCATAAAGGCCTTATAATCTTCCCTTTCCTTCTTCATTATTTCACCAAACTCCATCGAGACCCTTCGGCCCACCTCCAAGAATATCTTCCTATCTTTCTCAGACATTTTTCCCAGAGCGGAAAGCGAAACATTATTAAACCCATATTGCATAAAAACATTGGTCTCGATCACGTAGGGCACAACTTCGAAAAAGCCATACCTTTTTCCCCATTCCCAGCCCGCGATGGCCCCTTCCACGGTGCCTCTCTCCAAACCGGAATAGGTATCTGAGGCCGGGATAAAGGTCGGATGGCCTCCTATCGCGCTCACCATTTTCGAATACCCTTCTCCCGAAACTCTTATTCTCATCCCCTTCATATCTTCGAGCGTCTTCACTATCTTCTTTGAATACATAGGGTAAGAATCGTATGGGCAACAGAACCAAGCTATCTGCCCCAATTTCTCCATGTCCGCCCGCAACGGTTTAGAGTTATCAAAGAGTTCCCAAGCTTTCCTCGCTATCCAACCCGCATCGTCGGCTCCGGAATGGTAAAGGACCGCCAAAAAGTGGGTCCAGAGAGGAAATTCTGCTGGATGATAACCAGGGGAAATCCAGCCCATGTCACAGACTCCCCTCTGTATGGCCTTGGGTATTTCTTTAACCTTCACCAAAGATTCGCTCCAGTAAATCTCCGTCTTTATTCTACCATCGGTGAGTTTCTCCACTTCACTGCAGGCCTTCCGCAGAAAAATGGGCCGGGTGCCCGTCGAAGGACTCATCTCGGCAATTCTTAACATCAATGGCTTCGCAGCTTTCGTGGGCTGCGCATTTGCCGATCCGGCGATCAACAAAGCAAGAACGATTAATAATCCCAGGCACATCTTTTTGTTTCTTTTCATAATCCCCTCCTTTTCGGTAAGTTTTTTTAAGAGCATCTTGATGGATAATCGCCATCCGCTATTTTTTCCCCTTTCCTTTATTTGGCACTGGCAGCGAGCCTTATGTGTCTATCCGCCGAACCTTCTATTTCTTCTTTATGGTACGGCTTATAGGTTCGATATCCTTGCAACAACCTTCTGGAGGCTACCATGGAATGGATAGTAGGTGTGCCTTCTTCTAACCAGTTAAGCCTTCCGTCTCTGTATAGGTGACCGATGGGATATTCATTGGTATAACCAATACCCCCGAATATAAGTAGGGCTTTATCAGTAACGTCGCGCAAAGCCTCTATCGCTAATAGCTTGCATAAATTGGCCTCTAAATATATATCCTTTTTTTCGTCAATTTTCTTCCCGGCATCCGCTATCACACATTGCAAAGCATATATGTTCATGGCCATGTCCGAAAGATATCCATGAACGGCTTGCCTTTCAGCGATGGGCTTGCCAAAGGTTACTCTTTTTTTGGAAAACTCCACAGCCAGATCCAGGCATCTCTCCATGGTGCCCAAGGCGTTCGCTGATATTCGAACCCGGCTAATATTCAGATGATGTAATGTTGCCTCTAAAGTCTCCCCTCCTTCACCCAAAACATTTCCCACAGGAACAAGGCAGTCTTTAAAATTTAGCCGTCCATGAAAAGCGCCTTTACACCCCCAACAGGGCTTCATATCCATCAAGGTAAATCCCTCCCTACCTTTCTCCACCAATAGATTCCCAATTTTAAAATCCCCGGGTTTCTGTTCGATCCAACATACTACATTGAAAATTTCCGCAAAGTCGGCATTGGTAATTAAATGTTTCCGCCCGTTTAATACAAAATTTAAACCATCTGCCCTTGCCCTGGATTTTATGTCTCGTCCTGTCCCTCCATCGGGCTCTGTGAGACCAAGTGCACAAGATAGCTCACCCTGGGCAATTTTTGGCAAATATTTTCTCTTCTGTTCTCCAGTGCCCACCGCCAATAAGGAATCAGAGACACCATTATGAACATGAAGGATTACCCTGATTCCCCCATGAACTTTAGACCATTCTTTTTCAAACTCGAGGTACTGCGTCTCCGCAAGGCCAGTTCCCCCGTATTCCTTGGGGATCAACATCCCTAAGAAACCATGATCCCTAAACCTGGGCCACAGCCTCTCCCGCGGTATTCTTTCCGTCCGCTCTATTTCCTCCTCCAAGGGTGCTAATTCCTCCCAGATAAACTTGAAGCCTTTTTCCTTAAACTGGGCAAATTCCTCCATTGAGAGCGCCATTTTTTTCTCCTTCTCCTGCGATCTTATGGGGCGATTATTTTTTCCCTTCGCGATTCCATTTCTTTTCCCGTGCAAAAAGTCTCATATCCCTGCCTATGTGAAAAAGCCTTACCGGAAATCTTAGGCTAACAGCCCTCCATCCAAATAAATCGTTTGTCCAGTCAAATAATCCGATGCCTCTGAGGCCAGATATATCGCCAAGAGTCCCACTTCCCTTGGCTCACAAAGGCGCTTTAAAGGTACCGAATTCAATAAGCGTTCTCTCGCTTTCTCATCTTCTAACATTCTTTCCGTAAGCCTTGTACGGACGTATCCCGGCCCAATGGCATTAACCTTAATTCCATATCTCGCCCATTCCAGGGCCAGACAGCGAGTAAACATGCTGACCGCTGCTTTGCTGGTAGCATAAACCAATTGGTTCGGAAATCCTTTGGCCCCCACAAAAGAGCTCATATTAATAATTTTTCCTTTTTCTTGCTTGATCATGTGCGGACCCACTTCCCTGGCACATAAGAACATACTGGTTAGATTTGTATCCACCACCAGATGCCACATCTCTTCACTGATGGGCCTTAAAAAATCAGGCAAATCTTTGCTCCAGGCGGGGTGGTATCCGGGGAGAGGTACCAGGGGTTTCCGGGCGCCCCCTCCGCCAGCTTGATTTACTAAAATATCAATCTTACCAAATTTCGCAATTGCCGCATTTACCATCTGGGTCACCTCTGAGGCCTTAATAACATCAGCACGAACGGCGAGGCAGGCTCTACCCAGCTCTTTAACCTTTGCGGCCGTCTCTTCAATTTCCTTAGTAGTCCGCGCGGCTACAATTATGTTGGCGCCAGCCTCAGCGAGAGCCAGAGCAATCGCCCGGCCAATCCCCCTTCCCCCACCGGTAACAATGGCGATCTTTCCCTCCAATGAGAACTCTTTCATATCAATTCTCCCTCGCCATTATTGTTTTGCCCTTCGTTATATTGTTTTCCTTTCAATGTCCCTTACGCTCCACTTACCTGGTAGGGTTAGCCTAAGACATCACCCGGAGAATCTGAAAAATGTCACTTGGCCATCATATTGGGCAAGACCAAGGAAATCGCTGGAAAAAGAATTATGAAAATTAAAGCAATAAAGTCCATGATTAAGAATATCATTGCTCCCTTAAAAATTTCATCAAGCTTAGCTAAGTCTTTGACGGTACCTTTCACGGCGTAAACACTTAGCCCTACGGGAGGTGTAAGCATGCCGATTCCCGCCATTTTGACCGCGATGATTCCAAACCATATGGGATCATATCCTAAAGACGTCACCACCGGGAAGAAGATCGGCATAGTGACGACGATCATCGCGGTAGCGCTCATGAAACAACCCATAATGGTATAGACGATTATGATGATGAATAAAACCATTTCCTTACTGATTCCTGCGGTCTTTATGAATTCGGATAATTCGACAGGAATCCGGCTAACCGCCATAAAGCTGCTGAAAATAAATGCCCCAAATAAGATCGCGTAGATCATAGTCGATGATCTCACCGTATTGATTAATCCCTGCCGAAGTTTCAAATTTCTGAAACCCACCAGGGCTCCGGCCATGACGATCGCTAAAAAAGTTCCAAAAGCTGCTGCCTCCGTTGGTGTACAAACTCCGCTGTAGATGGCCCCCAGAATGAGCACAGCAAGAAGGGGGATTTGCCATGCGCCTTTCAAGGATTCTATCTTCTGCCTCATGCGGAAGGATGTGCCTCGTGGAACCCAATCGGGTTTTATTATTCCCAGGAAAAAAAGAGCCAAAATGTACAGAAAACAAGAAAGTAATCCCGGCAAAAATCCCGCCATGAGACACTTGCCGATGGATTGGTCCGTTAGAATCGCATATATGACTAAGAGACCGCTAGGGGGTATAAGTGAATCCTGGGTGGCTGCCCCCGCGATCAGACCACAGGCTAATGCTCGATGATACCCCTTTTTCACCATTTCGGGAATGGCGACCTTGGAAAAAGTTACGGCACATGCCAGGCTAGACCCACTGACCGCGCTAAAAAAAGCCACTGCTAAGCAAGTGGCGATTCCCAGGCCGGCGGGTATTCTACCCACCCATCGATACACGGCATCATAAATAGAAGTAGCCGTCCCGCTTTCGTATATGACCATTCCCAACAGTATAAAGA